>JBIIND010000166.1:0-4663 GCA_044337665.1 Cyanobium sp. | reverse complement strand
TCAGCTGCGCAGAACGGCGTTGTACTGCGTTTCGACGGCCTTGCGCACCCGGGCGTGGGCCTGCTCCACCTCCTCGTCGGTGAGGGTCCGTTGGCTGTCCCGATAACGCAGGCGAAATGCCTGGCTGCAGAGACCCTCGCCTAGCTGGGCTCCCTGGTAGCGGTCGACCAGGTCGGCCCGCTCCAGCAATGGCCGGCCGGCCTTGCGGATGGCGCTCAGCAACGCCGCTGCGGTGATGTCTTCGGGCACCACCAGCGCCAGGTCGCGCTCCGAGGCGGGCACCGTGGGGTAGGGGGCGAAGGCTGGCTGCCAACGGTTGGAGCGGGTGGCCGCACTGAGCAGCGGCGCCAGGGGGAGCTCGAACAGATAGGTGGCCTCGGGCAGGTCGAGGGATTCGGCGCGGGCGGGATGGAGCTGGCCGAACCAGCCCGCGGGGCGGCCCTCCACCACCAGCTGGGCGCGGCGACCGGGATGGAGAAGCTCCCCGCCAGGGCCGGGGCTGGGATCCTGCGGCAGCGGTCGATCCTCCAACGGCAGGCGCAGGGGGGCCAGGGCCGCCTGCAGGATGCCGCGGGCCTGGGGATAGGCGAGCGGCCTGACCTTGCCGCTGCGGCTCCAGAGCTCCCCGTAACGCTCCCCGCAGATCACCCCCGCCAGCATCTGTTGTTCCCCCTCCGCGCCGGGGATGCCGCGGAACACCTGGCCGATCTCAAACGCCCAGAAACCTGGCTGGGAGGCCTGCAGATTGCGGCGGGCCGCCTGCAGCAACTCCGGATGCAGCGCGTCCCGCAGGTGGCCGTAATCCGCCAGCAGGGGATTGGCCAGGGGGATCCGGCCGGGCGCCTCGGCCACCAGGGTGTAGGTGCAGGTCTCCTGGAGACCGGCGGCGCAGAGCCCCTGACGCAAGCGCCGCTCCACCTGCTGGGTGGGTTCCAGCCCCCCCGGCACCAGGGGATCGGGGAGGTGGGCGGCGAAACGGTCGTATCCCACCAGGCGTGCCACCTCCTCGATCAGATCCACATCCCGTTGCAGATCCATGGCCCGGCTGGGGGGCACGGTCACCAACCAGCCATCCGCATCGGCCACCAGCGCACAACCCAGCGCCTCCAGGGTGGCCTCGATGCGCTGATCCTCCAGGTCCATCGCCAAGCCATCGATGAGCACCGGCCCCAGAAGGTTGTGCAGGTGATCGCGCTCCAATCGCAACGGCCGGGGCGGCTCGACGGGCCGTTCGTGCAGCCAGCGCCCCTCCACCGTCGCTCCGGTGAGTTCGCGCAGGAGCTCGGCCGCCCGGTCGGAGGCGGCCAGGGTGGCCTCCCGCGGCAATCCTTTCTCGAAACGGCTGCTGGCCTCGGTGCGCAGGCCAAGGCTGCGGGCCGAGCGCCGTACCGCCTGGGGAGAGAACACCGCCGCCTCGAGCCAGATCGCCGTGGTGGACTCCGTCACCGCCTCCCCCATCCCCCCCATCACGCCAGCCAGGGCGATCGGGTGGTCGGCGTAGGTGACCAGCAGGGCGTCGGCACCCAGGGCCCGTTCCTCGCCATCAAGGGTGGTGAGGCGTTCCCCATCCCGGGCCTGGCGCACCCCAAGAGAGGCGGGATCCAGGCCGTCCCCCAGGCGGGCCAGGGCTTCCCGGTCGAAGGCATGGAGCGGCTGACCGGTTTCCAGCATCACCAGATTGGTGACATCGACCACGTTATTGATGGAGCGCAGCCCGGCCCGCTCCAGCCGCTGCCGCAGCCAGGGGGGCGAGGGGGCGACCCGCACACCGCCCAGGGCGGTGACGCTGAACAGCCCGCCGGCCTCGATTGCGGCGGCCGCCTCGGCGCTGGGGCTCAGGGGCTGGGAAGCGGTCGCCACCGGGGACTCACGCAGGGTGGTGCGGCCGCCGACCAGGGCCGCCACCTCCCGGGCGATGCCCTGCATGGACAGACCATCGGGGCGATTGGCCGTGATCGCCAGCTCCAGCACCTGGTCATCCAGGCCGAAGCCCGGCGCCACCGGCGCACCAGGGGGCGGCAGGGGGTCGAGCCGCCCGTCGAGCACGACGATCCCCTCCGAGCTCTCCGCCAGACCAAGTTCCTGCAGGGAGCAGATCATCCCCTCGCTGGCAACGCCCCGCAGTTGCGCCGGCTTGATGGTGAGATTCACCGCCGGCAGGGTGCTGCCCACCAGAGCCACGGCCACATGTTGGCCGGCGCGCACATTCGGCGCCCCACAGACGATCTGCAGCGCCCCCTCCCCCCCCTTCCCAACGTCCACGCGGCAAACGCTGAGGCTGTCGGCGTTGGGGTGGGGATCGCAGCTCCGCACGTAGCCCACCACGACCCCCGCTGCCCGGCTCGTGAGGTCGTCGATCGCCTCCACCTCGAAGCCGGCCAGGGAGAGGCGCTCCGCCAGATTCTCCGCCGCCAGGAGTGCGGGATCGCTCTCCACCAGCTCCCTCAACCACTGGAGCGAAACCCGCATCGAACCCTGCCGAAAGCAGTCCTGACTCTAGGCAGGGGTAGCTCCTGGACCCCCGAGGAGTAAGGTGGCCGATTGTTTCTCCGCTTCGCTCACGCGGCGCAACGTCCTTCCATGGCAAAAAACAAGGGCGTCCGGCTCGTTATCACTCTCGAGTGCACCGAATGCCGGTCCAACCCCGCCAAGCGGTCTCCGGGTGTCTCCCGCTACACCACCCAGAAGAACCGTCGCAACACCACCGAACGACTCGAACTGAAGAAGTTCTGCCCTCACTGCAACAGCTCCACCGTCCATAAGGAGATCAAGTGAGGGCGGTGGCAGCCCCCTGCCACCCGCGTCCATCGCCTTTCCTTCCCTTCCCGTTCGTTCCCGGTCCGCCATGTCCAGCTCCTTCTTCAAAAAACGCCTTTCCCCGATCAAGCCCGGCGATCCGATCGACTACAAGGACGTCGATCTGCTCAAGAAATTCATCACCGAGCGCGGCAAAATCCTGCCTCGTCGTCTCACCGGCCTGACGGCCAAGCAGCAGCGCGATCTCACCACCGCCGTCAAGCGCGCCCGGATTGTCGCCCTGCTTCCCTTCGTGAACCCCGAAGGCTGACCTTGCCCGCCGCAGGGAACCGCAGCGATCCCCTCCGGTCGCCGCAGCCCGGAGATCTGATCGGCGTGGTCGAAGCCCGGGGCCCCCAGATCGGGGTGCTGCAGGCGATCCGCTCCAGCCGGGGCGAGGTATCCCTCGGTCCCGAAGGTCGCCCCGTGAGCCTGCCGCTGCGGCTCCTCGACCCCATCGCCTCCCCCCCGGCCCCGGGGGAGGCGGCCGCCAGCCTTGCCGCCCCCCCCTGGCGGCTCGACGCCGCTCGGCTCGCCCTGGCCCTGCCGGGGCGCCGTGACTTCGCCAGCGCCTGGTGGCTGCTGCGGGAGAGGGGCGACGCCGGGGATCCGGGCGCCCTGAGCCTCGGCGATTTCACAGCCCTTGTGGCCAATGGCGACGACCCCGCCCAGCGGGCAGCCTGCTGGCTTTGGCTCCAGGGTCCCCAGACCCTGTTCCGGTGGCGGCAGGGCAGGGCCCTGGCCCTGGCAACCACCGAGATCAAGCGCCTGCGGCGCGAGCGGCGCCGCACCGCCCTGGAGGCGGGGCGCCAGCGCCGCTGGAACGACCTGCTTCGCCAGCGCCAGCCCCTGCCGGAGGCCGAGGATCTCGGGGAGAACCAGGCGCGGGAGCTGCAGTTGCTGCGGCGCTGGGCCGATGGCGACTGCGGGGAGGCGCTGGGCGAACCCCTGCGGCGCAGCTTGCAGCAGGCCCACTGCGCCGCCGAACCCGGCGCCATCCGCCACCTGCTGGCCGACCTGGGCCAATGGCCGCGCCACCACCTTCCCGCCCTGGCCGGGTCCCAGTGGCAGCTGGGTTTCTCCGAGCTCCTGCTGGCGGAGGCCGGGCGGTTGCTGGAGGAGTCGGAGCGGGAGCAACCGGGGGACGGGGAGCGGCTGGATCTCACCGCCCTCCACACGGTCACGATCGATGACGACGACACAACGGATATCGACGATGGCCTCTCCCTGCAGTGGCAGGAGGACGGCGGCACGAGGATCTGGATCCATGTGGCGGATCCGGGGCGGTTGATTCAGCCGGACAGCCCCCTCGACCTTGAGGCCCGCCGGCGAGGCACGAGCCTCTACCTGGCGCAGGGCATCCTGCCGATGTTTCCGCCCTCCCTCGCCACCGGTCCCTTCAGCCTGCGCAGCGGCCGGCGCTGTGCCGCCTGGAGCCTGGCCGTTGCGCTCGATGGGGAGGGTGCGATCGCCAGCACTCAGCTGCAGCGCAGCTGGGTGCGCCCCGCCTACCGCCTCTCCTACGCCGATGTGGATGAGCTGATCGAACTGGCCCCTCCCCAGGAGCGGGATCTGCTCGGTCTGCATGCGCTCCTGCAGCGGCGGCGGGCCTGGCGGGTGGCCAGCGGCGCCCTGCTGCTCGACCAGCCCGAGGGCCGCGTGCGCTGTCGCGGGGAGATCACCGAACTGGAGATCGTCGAGCCCGGGCCCGGGCGAACCCTGGTGGCGGAGGCGATGATCCTCGCCGGCGCGGCCGTTGCCGCCCACGGCAGGCGGACCGGACTGCCCCTCCCCTACCGCAGCCAACCAACCTGCGAGCTGCCCGGCGAGGCGGAGCTGGCGGCCCTTCCCCCGGGACCGGTTCGCC
>JBIIND010000004.1:0-15792 GCA_044337665.1 Cyanobium sp. | reverse complement strand
CACGGCCTGGCAAATCGCATTGGGGATGGTGGTGGCCATGTGGCTGTCCAGCACGCGCTGGGGGTAGTCCCGTTCGATGCGGCGGGCAATGCGGGCCATCGTGGCCACCGCTTCCACCGGAAAGTCCCCCACGGCACTCTCGTTGGAGAGCATCACCGCGTCGGTGCCGTCGAGGATGGCATTGGCCACATCGCTCACCTCGGCGCGGGTGGGGCGGGGGCTGCTCACCATCGAATCCAGCATCTGGGTGGCGGTGATCACCGGGATGCCAAGGCTGTTGGCCTTGCGAATCAATTCCTTCTGCAGCAGCGGCACCTCCTCGGCGGGCATCTCCACCCCCAGGTCGCCGCGGGCGACCATCACCCCGTCGCAGAGGGGCAGGATGGAATCGATGGTGTCGATCGCCTCGAACTTCTCGATCTTCGCCACCACCGGCGTGCTGTGACCCTGGCTGCGAATCAACTCGCGGATCTCCACCATGTCGGAGGGGTTGCGCACGAAGCTCAGGGCCACCCAGTCCACCCCCTGCTGGAGACCAAAGGCGAGGTCGCGGCGGTCCTTGTCGGTGAGCGCCCGGATCGAGAGCTGCACGTCCGGGAAGTTCACCCCCTTGTTATTGGAGAGAACCCCCCCGACGGTGACGCGGCAATGGAGGGTCTGCTCGGCCGGGTCCACCGACTCGCACACCATCTCAACGCGGCCGTCGTCGAGAAGAATGCGGCTGCTCTGGGTCACCTCGTCCGCGAGCCGGGCGTAGGTGACGGTGGCCATGTGCTGGTCGCAGGGCACCGGGCGGGACGTGAGACGGAAGGCGTCCCCATTGGCGAGGGTGATGGGGCCGTTCTCAAAACGGCCCAGCCGGATTTTCGGGCCCTGGAGGTCTTGGAGGATGCCGATGTGAACGCCAAGCTCATGGGCCACCTGGCGGATGGTGGCGATGCGCAGGGCATGGTCCTGGTGATCGCCGTGGGAGAAGTTGAGGCGGAAGGTGGTGGCGCCGGCCTCGATCAGATTGCGCAGCACCGCGGGGGATTCGGTCGCCGGACCGATGGTGGCCACGATCTTGGTGCGGCGCGTCAGGTCGGGGCGGACCATCGGATCTGCGCTGACAAAGGCGGAAACTACCATCCGGCCACCGAACGGCAGGCTTGCCATGGACTTCCAGACCTATCAGCAGCGCTCCCGCCAGACCGCCCGCTACCCCGACGCCGGGCGCAACACCACCTACCCCACCCTGGGGCTCTGCGGCGAGGCGGGCGAGGTGGCGGACAAAATCAAGAAGCTGATCCGCGATCGGGGCGGTGTCCTCGACGACCAGACCCGGGACGACCTCCGCCTTGAGCTGGGGGACGTGCTCTGGTACGTCGCCCAACTCGCCACCGAACTGGAGCTGGATCTGGACGACATCGCCCAAGCCAACCTCGCCAAGCTGGCCAGCCGGGCCGCCCGTAACGTGATCGGAGGCAGCGGCGATCGGCGGTGAAGGAACAACGACGAGGCTGGCGCGCTTTGCCCCCCCTGGCGCTCGCGGCCCTGCTCACCCTGGCGGTGGGCCTTACCCTGCTGGGATCGCCGGCCCAGGTCCTGGCGGCCGACCTGCAGGTGAGCCAGGTCCGGCTCGAGCCCGGCCCGACGGATGACATCGGATCCCAGCCGGATCGACCCAGGGCGACGGGGGCCAACTGCTGGGCCCTGCGCGGCCTGGTGCGCAACCCGGGCCGGCGGGCCGTGGTGGACACGGACGTGTTCGCCGTGATCCTGGATGCCAGCGGGGAGCCGGTGCTGCCCAATCGCACCCGGGTGGGATCGATCGGAGACGTGCCGCCGGGAGAGATTCCCTTTGCCCTGCGCCTGGCGGTCCCCGCCGGCACCCCGGGACCACTGTTGGCCCGCAATGTGCGGGCCCGGGGCTTCGGGGCTCCGGTGCGCAGCCGCGCCGGGGAAGGGGAAGAGCTTCTACCCCTGGAGCAGGCCCTGGCGCCGGCGACCGATCCCTACCCTCAGTAGGCCTGGATCGAACCCATCAAGGTGGCGCTGACCCCGTTGAGCAGGCTCTGGGTCACCTGCAGGACGATGAAGGCCACAATCGCCGAGAGGTCGAACCCACCGAGGGGGGGAATCAGGCCGCGGAACGCGTTCAGATAGGGGTCTGTGATGGCGCTCACCCCGGAGAGCAGGGGATTGCTCCAGTCGAGGTTGGGAAACCAGCTCAGCAACACCCGCGCAAACAAAACCACCAGGTAGATGCCCAGCGTCTGGGCCAACACCTGCAGAACAAAAACGGGAATGGTCATGGTGGATGCAAGCTGAAACCCAGTATGGCCAGCGGTGGTCTTCAGGCTAAGGGAGTTGCCGTTTCCGCCGCGGCTTCGGGAGCGGCTTCGGGGATGGCGACGGGCCGGGGCCCGCGAACGGCACCGGGCAGCTCATCGGCCTGCACGGAGAAGGTGCGGTGAAATTTCTCGCTCAGGCTGAGCCAGTAGGAGCGCCCTTCGCTCTGGCGTTTGCGTTCGATGAAGCCCTGGGCCAGCAACTCCTTGATGTGCTCATAGGCACCGGAGCCGCGCAGCTCGACGAGATCCGACTGCAGGATGCGCTTCTTCAGGGCGATCGTCGCCAGGGTGCGCAGGGCGGCGGTGGAGAGGTCGATGGGCAGGAGGTCCTGCACCAGATCCCCGAGGCTCTCGCGCAGCTGCAGGCTGTAGAGCTGGCCGTCCTGGCGGATCTCCAGGGCGGTGTCCCGGTGGGCGTAGTCCGCCATCAGGGTGATCAGGGCCAGCTCCGCCTGCTCCCGGCTCACCGCGGCGATATCGGCCAGCTCCCCCAGGCCCAGGGGACGGCCCTTGAGGTACAGGATGGCCTCCATGCGGGCGGGCAGGGAGAGGTTGATGGGCCTGCCATCGGGATGGGCGTATTCCCAGCGGGTTTCCGGCGGGCCTGGCGCGGGGGTGTCGATGGGCGTGCTGGGCAAGGCCGAGCTCCAGCGCAGGATCCGCGCAAGGTATCGCAGCGGTCAGACCCCAACCAGCCCAGGGGCGGAGGGGAGCCGGGCGGCCGGACCCAGGAACAGGCGATAGGCGGGGTTGTGGGTCTCCTCCCAGTGCTGGTAGGGCAGCTCCTTCAGAAATGCCTGCCACTGGGCGAGTTCCCCATCCGGCACCTGCACGCCCACCACGATCCGGCCGACATCGGCTCCGTGGTTGCGGTAGTGAAAGATGCTGATGTTCCAGTTGGGATGCAGGGCGCTGACGAACGCCATCAACGCCCCCGGCCGCTCCGGAAACTCAAAGCGGTAGAGGAGCTCCTGCCCGTGCTCGAGGGCGCTGCCGGCGCTTGCGGGAAGCCGTCCACCCACCATGTGGCAGAGGTGGAGTTTGGCCAGTTCGTTGTCGGTGAGGTCGTGGCAGGGCAGGCCCGCGGCCTCCAGGGCCCCCATCAGCCGGTCGGTGTCGCGGCGGTCGCTGATCTGCACCCCCACAAAGATGTGGGCGAAGCGGGGATCGGCGAGGCGGTAGCTGAACTCGGTCAGGCTGCGCTGCTCCAGCACCCGACAGAACTCCCGCAGGCTGCCGGGCCGCTCGGGGATCTCCACCGCCAGCAGGGCCTCCCGCTGCTCCCCCAGCTCCGCCCGCTCGGCCACGAACAGCAGCCGGTCGAAATTCATGTTGGCGCCACAGGCCACCGCCACCAGGGTCTGGTCCTTCAGACCGCGGAGCTGCACATCCTTCTTCATCCCCGCCACCGCCAGCGCGCCGGCGGGCTCAAGGATCGAGCGGGTCTCCTCGAACACGTCCTTGATGGCGGCGCAGATCTCATCGGTGTTGACCGTCACCATCCCGTCGACATAAAGGCGGGCCAGCTCGAAGGTGTGCTCCCCCACCTGTCGCACCGCAACCCCATCGGCAAACAGCCCCACCTGCTCCAGGCGCACCCGTTCGCCCGCCGCCAGGGAGCGGGCCATCGCGTCGGCATCCACCGGTTCGACGCCGACCACCTGAACCCGGGGCCAGAGGCTCTTGACATAGGCGGCGATGCCGGCGATCAGCCCGCCACCGCCCACCGCCACGTAGATCACATCCGGCGGCTGGGAGGACTGGCGCAGGATTTCCAGCCCGATCGTCCCCTGGCCGGCGATCACATCGGGATCATCGAAGGGATGGATGAAGGTGAGGCCGCGAAGGGCCTCGAGCCGCCGGGCCTCGGCGTAGGCCTCGTCGTAGGTGTCGCCATGCAGCACCACCTCGGCGCCCCGGGCCATCACCGAGCGGACCTTCACCTCCGGCGTGGTGACGGGCATGACGATCACGGCGCTGCACCCGAGTTTCTGGCCGGCGAGCGCGACGCCCTGGGCGTGGTTGCCGGCACTGGCGGCGATCACCCCCCGCTCCAGTTCGGCCGGGCCCAGGGACACCATTTTGTTGTAGGCGCCGCGCAGCTTGAAGCTGAAGACCGGTTGGAGGTCCTCGCGCTTGAGCAGCACCTGATTGTGGAGGCGGCGCGAGAGCAGGGGGGCCGGATCCAGGGGGGATTCGATCGCCACGTCGTAAACGCGCGCCCGCAGGATGCGTTGCAGGTAGGGGCTTGCCAGGGGCATGCCCTCCGGGCCGTAGGGATTGGTCACGCCTTCGCTCATGGTCTCCAGTCTGGCAAGCGGCCGGTCGCTGCCCTCCCTGCCGCTTGCCAGGCGCAAACCGTGGCGATCGCCGCCGAACCTCCGAACGGAACCCGTAGATTGCCCCGGTCTGGATCGGTACGGTCATGCACCTGAGCGAGCTGAGTCACCCGAATCAGCTCCACGGTCTGAGCGCCGCGGAACTCGAGTCGATGGCCCGCCAGATCCGCGAGAAGCACCTGGAGGTGGTCTCGACCAGTGGCGGCCACCTCGGCCCGGGCCTGGGGGTGGTGGAGCTCACCCTCGCCCTCTACCAGACCCTCGACCTCGACCGCGACAAGGTCGTCTGGGATGTGGGCCACCAGGCCTATCCCCACAAGCTTGTGACCGGCCGCTATGCCCGCTTCCACACCCTCCGCCAGAAGGATGGGGTGGCGGGATACCTGAAACGCAGCGAGAGCCGCTTCGATCACTTCGGCGCCGGCCATGCCTCCACCAGCATCTCCGCCGCCCTGGGCATGGCCCTGGCCCGCGATGCCCGGGGTGAGGATTTCCGTTGTGTCGCGGTCATCGGCGACGGGGCCCTCACCGGCGGCATGGCCCTGGAGGCCATCAACCACGCCGGCCACCTCCCCCGCACCAATCTGCTGGTGGTGCTCAACGACAACGACATGTCGATCAGCCCGCCGGTCGGGGCCCTCTCCACCCACCTCAACCGCATGCGGCTGAGCAAGCCGGTGCAGTTCCTGCAGGACAACGCCGAGGAGGCGATCCGCCACCTGCCCTTCCTGCACGGCGAGCTGCCCGCCGAACTGAAGACCCTCAAGGAGAGCATGAAGCGTCTGGCAGTCCCCAAGCTGGGCGCAGTCTTCGAGGAGCTGGGCTTCACCTACATGGGCCCGATTGACGGGCACGACATCCAGGCGATGGTGCGGACCTTCGAGGCCGCCCACCGCACCGAAGGCCCGGTGCTGGTGCACGTGGCCACCACCAAGGGCAAGGGCTACCCCTATGCCGAGGCCGATCAGGTGGGCTACCACGCCCAGTCGGCCTTTGACCTGGCCACGGGCAAGGCCTACCCCTCCAGCAAGCCCAAACCCCCCAGCTGGAGCAAGGTGTTCGGCCAGACCCTCGTCACCCTCTGCGAGCACGACCCCCGGGTGGTGGGCATCACGGCGGCGATGGCCACGGGCACGGGCCTGGATCTGCTGGAGAAGGCCCTGCCGAAGCAGTACTTCGATGTCGGCATCGCCGAACAGCACGCCGTGACCATGGCCGCCGGCATGGCCTGCGAAGGACTGCGGCCGGTGGTGGCGATCTACAGCACCTTCCTGCAGCGGGCCTACGACCAGCTGATCCACGATGTCGGCATCCAGAACCTGCCGGTCACCTTCGTGCTCGACCGGGCGGGCCTCGTGGGGGCCGATGGCCCCACCCACCAGGGCCAGTACGACATCAGCTACCTGCGGGCCGTGCCCAACTTCACGGTGATGGCTCCGAAGGACGAAGCGGAGTTGCAGCGCATGCTCGTCACCTCAATCCAGCACGACGGCCCCTGCGCCCTGCGCTTCCCCAGGGGGGAAGGGGAGGGGGTGCCGCTGATGGAGGAGGGCTGGCAGCCCCTGGAGATCGGCAAAGGGGAGCTGCTCACGGATGGCGACGACCTGCTGATCGTCGCCTACGGCTCGATGGTCTACCCCGCCCTCGCCACCGCCGGCCTTCTGCAGGAGCAGGGGGTGCGCGCCGCCGTCATCAACGCCAGGTTCCTGCGCCCCCTGGATGAGGCCCTGATCCTGCCGATGGCCCGGCGCATCGGCAGGGTGGTGACCATGGAGGAGGGCGCCCTGGCCGGTGGCTTCGGCGCCGCGGTGGTGGAATCCCTCAACGATCACGACGTACTCGTGCCGGTGCTGCGTCTGGGCATCCCCGATCAGCTCGTGGACCACGCCAGCCCTGAACAGAGCAAGGTGAGCCTCGGCCTCACCCCTTCCCAGATGGCGGATCGCATCCTGGCGCGCTTCGCGGTGTTCGCCGCCGGTGCCGGTCGCGCCGTGGTGCCGGCCTGACCCCCCTGGCGGACTTTCAGGTGCTGGTGGTCGGCGCCGGGCCGGCAGGCGGGGAACTCGCCCGCCGACTGGCCCAGCACGGCGTGCGGGTGGCCCTGGTGGACCGCCTGCCCGACCTGCGGCGCTCCGCCTTCAGCAGCGCCGCCGTTCCCCTGGACACCGTGACCCGCTTTGCCCTCCCCGCTGCGGTGGTGGCCAGTCGCTGGCAGGGCTGGCGGCTGATCGGCCCGGGGGAGCGCCGCCGCGACTGGGAGGCCTCCAGCCCCCTGGGGGCTGTGCTGGATTTCGGGGCCCTGCGCCATTGGCTGGCCGAGGAATGCCGGCAGTGGGGCGGCACGGTGCGTCTTGGTCGCACCGCCCTCGACTGTCTCCCTGAGGGGGAGCGGATGGTGACGCGCCTACGGGGGCCCGCGGGGGCTGAGGAGTTCGTGGTCAGCGACTGGGTGATCGACGCCACCGGCGAGCGGCGCGGCCTGCTCGGCGACGGGGGGGCCGGCCGCGATCCACTGCTGACGGGTGTGGGGGTGGAGTGGCTGCTGCGGGTCCCGGAGGGCACCTGGGAGCTCTGGCGGGACCGCCTGAGCTTCTGCCTCGGGACGGACTGGCTACCCCAGGGCTACGGCTGGGTGTTCCCGATGCAGCCCGGCGTGCTCAAGATCGGCATCTGTCGCTATCGCGACCCGCGCCAGGAGCAGCCGCCCCTGGCGCCCCTGCTGGAGCGCCTGCTGGAGCGTCTGCTGCAGCCCGGGGAGCGGGCGCAGGCCGAGGTTCTCGATCGCCATGGGGGGCGTGTTCGCAGTCGCATTCGCCGGCGGGAGCCCCATCGTCGAGGTCGGCTGGTGGGGCTCGGCGATGTGGTCAGCACCGCCAACCTGCTCGGGGGTGAGGGCATCCGCCATGCCCTCACCAGCAGCGCGGTGCTGACGCCATTGCTTCTGGAGGCCCTACGCCCCCATCCGGGCAGGGGCGTGGATCCGCTCGAGCGCTATCCCAGCCGCCTGCGGCGCGCCCTGGGCTGGCGCTGGGCCCTGAGCGGTCGCGTGGCGCGCCGCACCTGGTTCGGACTGCGGGATGCCACCGGCGACCGGAGGTTGCGGAGGATTCTCGAGTCGCTGGAGGGCTGTGGGGCGGAGGATCTCTCCGCCCTCCTGTTCGACTACCGCTTTGAGCGCTACGGCCTGCGCGCCCTGCCCTACTTTCTCGGCCTGCGCTGAGGGGAGGCCCCAGGCGGAGCGGGGGGAGGCGGTGTTGTCAGAGCACGCCGCGGGAGGCCAGGCCCTGGATGGCCCCCAGGCCCAGGATGTGGCCCAGGCTGAGGGTGCCCAGCATGGCGCCATGGCTGAGGCCACCGAAGAAGTTGGGGCTGGGCAGCTTGAGGCCGACGTCCGGCTTCTGGATCGTGGCCTTGCCGATGGCGATGGCGAGCACATTGGCGATGATCATCACCAGCGCCACCTTCGGAGACCAGGTGATGGTGGCGGGGGCGAGGGCCAGGACAGGGGTGAGGGTCAAAGCGATCATGGCGCGGATGCCGGAGGCCCCATCTTCCGGGCCCCAGCCCCCGCCGCCCTGGGGCCGTAAGACTTGTTCACCTGTCGGGCTCGGCGAGGATCCGGCGGCGCAGCTCGCTGACCACCCCCTCGCGCTTGAGGGCACTGATCGCCAGGTCGATGCGCTCGGCGGTGGGCTCGGGAAGGGATGGGGCATAGACAAAGGCCTGGGACTCCGGCCGGATACCCTGCAGCGCCAACCGGGTCCGTCCTGACTGCGCGACCCCCATCTGCAGCCAGGTCAGCTGGAGGTTGTCGGCCAGCAGGGCATCCACCCGCTGCTGGCGGAGCAGGGGCAGACCATCAGCCACCTGGCGGATCGGCACCGCCCGCGCCGGCGGGCCCTCGCGGCGGGCATTGATCTCGCGCAGCAGCGCTTCGCTGGCGGATCCAGGCCGCACCGCCACCCGCCGGCCGCGCAGGTCATCCGGCCCCTCCATGCGGCCACTCAGCCGGCCCTGGGTCTCGTTCACCACGGTCACCGTGAGGTAGCCCACCAGCAGCGAGGCGGCCACGATGCGCACCAGGTACGCCGCCAGCACCAGCAGGTTTCCGCGCGTGGTGTGTACCACCACGTTGCCGCCCGGACCGGTGGCCAGGACCTGGAACAGTTTGCTGGCGGAACGCCTGACCCCCAGTCTTTGGGTTTCCTCCCGCGCTCCGTAGCCCTCCACGCGCCAGGCCAGCGCGGTGAGCAGGGCATTGGCGGCCAGGAAGCCTCCAAGCAGCTGAAGCAGCGTGGGGCCGAACAGGGACCCGAGAAAGGCGCGGCCCAGATCCAGCCGCGAGTTCGTCACCATCACCGCCAGGCCGTCCTCCTGGAAGGGGAGGCTGAAGCGCAGCCGAGCGAGCCGCTCCGGCGAGACGTTGAGGCAGCCGATGGCCACGTCGATCCGGTCCGCCGCCGCCGCGTCGAGGAGCGCGCGGGTATCGGGCAACGCCTGGATCACAAAGGCCAGTTGCTCGCGGCTGGCGATGCGGTTCCAGAGGTCCACCGCCAGGCCCTGCCAGGCCTGTCCATGGCGCCAGGCGCAGGGCTGGGAGCCATCAACCACCCCCACCCGCAGCACAGGCGCCCCGGGGAGCGTCGCCCCCGCCGCAGGTCCGAGCAGGCCGCTCGCCCCGGCCATCAACAGGGCGAGGACCAGGGGGGGCCACCGCCTCATCCGCGTCGCTCCCGCCCCAGGAATCCCAGCACCACCAGCAGATTACTGAGGGTGAGAAAGGCCTCGGCGCCGCCGTGAAGCGGATCGACATCGGCCAGCAGGCGTTGGTAAATGATCTGGGCGACGACCGCGGCGGCAATGGTCACCGCCACGAAGAGGAGGGTCAACTGGAAACCCCGCAGGGCGAGGCGGGGGAAGGTCTCCACCCGGCCCGCCCACCACAGAAAGGCCAGATAGGGGAGCAGGGAAAGCACAAAGAGCGGCGTGGCATCGATCGCCGCCAACCGTTCCAGCAGCGCCAGGAACGGCCCGCCCAGGGTTGCGCTGAATGGATCGCTCATGGCTCACCGCTGCGCCCGAGCCGCCCAGCGCGCTGCAGCCGCAGCAGGTTCCAGGCGGCTGCCGCCAGGGCGACGTTGCCGAGGGCCGTGAGCCCCGCCTGGAGAACCACCAGGCCCTTGAGGGCGGTGCTGTTGTCAAACAGGTGCCAGGTGCAGGCCGCCATGGCACTCACCAGGGCGGGCAGCATCGCCAGCGCGAGCCAGCGCCAACCATCCTCCCGGCGGATCGAGCCCCAGGCCTGAATCGCCAGGATGGCCACGATCCACTCCAGCACGGAGGTGATGTGGATCCACCAGGTCCCGAGGGAGAGGGCGTGCATCGGTGCCATTGCGCCGGTCCGTAATGTACGGGTTGCGGCTGGGCCGGCGGCGACGGTGACCCCCTCTTCCCCCTCCGCCCCCCGCCGGCGGAGCCACAGGCCCCTGTTGTGCGGGTACTACGGCGAGCACAACCTCGGCGACGACGCCCTGCTGACGGTTCTGCTCGATCAGCTGCCCGCCGGGGTCCAGCCCCTCGTCACCGCCCACGATCAGGCGCTGGTGCGCAGCCGCTTTGCGGTCGAGACGGTGGACCGCCGCCGGCTGGCGGCGGTCCTGGCCGCCCTTGCCCACTGCGATGCCCTGGTGCTCGGCGGCGGCAGCCTGCTGCAGGACGCCACCAGCTTCCGCAGCCTGCTGTACTACGGCTTGCTGATGCTCTACGCCCGCGCCCGCGGCCTGCCGGTGCTGCTCTGGGGTCAGGGCCTGGGGCCGCTGCGGCGACGGCGCAGCCGCCTGTTCGTGCGCGCCCTGCTCCCCCTGGTCAGCGCCTGCAGCTGGCGGGATGGGGCCTCCGCCAGGCTGGCCGCCAGCCTGGGCCGAAAGGGCGATCCGATCGGCAGCGACCCGGTCTGGGCCTTTCCGGCGGTTTCCTGGTCCGGCCAGGGCGGAGCCATCGTGCTGTGCTGGCGTCCCCTGCCCCGGGGCGAACCCAGCCGTTGGCGGCCCTACCTCGCGGCCCTGGAGGGGCTGGTGCAGCGAAATGATCGACCGGTGATCTGGTTGGCGTTCCATGGGGATCAGGACGGGGACCTGCTGGGCAGGCTCGAGGGGGAGGGACTGATCGGCGAAAACCTGAGGCGTTGCAGCCTGGTGCGGCGTCCGGGCGATCCTGCGGAAGCGCTGCGCAGCTTCCAGAAAGCCGGCCTCGTCCTGGCGATGCGACTGCACGGCCTGATCCTTGCGGCCCTGGCTGGAGCCCCCTGCGCGGCCCTGAGCTACGACCCGAAGGTGGCGGCCGCCGCCGAGACCATCGGTTGCCCCTGCCAGGAGCTGGACCTTCCCCCACCCGCGGATCTGGCGGAGCGTTGGCAGGCCTGTCTCGACCATCCCCTGGACAGGGGTCTGGTGGAAGCACAGCGCCAGCGCACCGCCGGGCACCGACGCCTGCTGGAGGACTGGCTTGGCTAGGGCAGGGGGCGGCCTTAACCGGTGAGGGGGAGGGTGGCGCGGTCGAAACGCGCCCCGCGGCTGTCCCAGGCCTCAATCGTCAGGCTGTCAGCCGCAACGCTGACTTCGGCGAAGCTGTAGGTGCTGAGCGCCCGGGCGGAGCGCGCATTGGCCACCACGGGCCGCAGCCAGGCCCCACCACCGCCGACGGTGAGGTAGGTGGTGCCCCGGATCACCTGGGTGCGCTCGTAATTGTGTTCATGGCCATTGATGTAGAGCTGGACCCCATGGCGTTCGAACAGGGGGGTCAACCGGCCGATGGCCACCGGATCGTCGCCGTAGAGCCCGGCGGAATAGATGGGATGGTGACCGACCACCACCTTGCAGGGGGCATCACTGCTGGCCAGGGCCTTCTTCAGCCAGGGCATCTGATGCTGCCAGCGGGCGTTGCCGTTGGTGTCGATCAGGAAGAAGGCCACCGGGCCACGGCGCAGGCTGTACCACCGTCCCTCCATGCCGAAGGGTCGATAGCGCAGCTGCGGCTCCCCGTTGGCGGTGCGGATGTCGTGGTTGCCGAGCACGGCGTGGAACGGCACCCCGTCACGCAGCAGCTCGCGGTAGGGCTGCTGGAAGGTTCGCTCCACGTCCACCAGGTTGCCGTCCGGGTAGATGTTGTCGCCCCCGAGCAGCACCAGATCCACCGGATTGAGGTGGTGCCGCTCGGCCATCCGCACCCCTACCGCCCGCTGGTTGGCGTTGCCGCTGCCCGTGTCGGCGACGGCCAGGAAGCGCAGCGAGCCGGCCTTGCCCCTGGCGGCAGCGGTTCGTGCCGCGAGGGGGAGTTCCGCGAGCAGGGGCGCGGTGCCGAGCCCGCTGAGGAGCCGGAGAACCGAGCGGCGGGAGAGGTTGGCGGCCCCCACGGTCAGCGGGTGGGGGAGGGAGCGCCGGTGAGCTGCCGTTGCCGATCCAGGGCCGCCAGCACCTCGCCACTGTGGCCGGAGGGGCGGACCGCGGTCCAGATCTGCCGCAGCCTTCCCTCCGGATCGATCAGGAAGGTGTGGCGCTGGGAGTAGGGGGCAATCCAGGAGCCGTACTGGCGGCTGACCCGACCATCGGGATCGGAGAGCAGCGGGAACGCCAGACCTTCACTGCCACAGAAGGAGGCGTGGCTTTCGCCATCGTCGGCGCTGATCCCGGCCACGGCCGCCCCAAGGCTCGCAAACGCCACAAGATCGCGCTGGAAGCCTCGGGCTTCAAGGGTGCAGCCGCTGGTGAAATCGCGGGGATAGAAATAGAGAACCAACCATTGCCCGCGAAAGTCGCCCAGGGAGAGCTGGCGAGTGCTGACTCCGCCCCCCGGCCCTGGCACCACTGCGGGGAGGTTGAAGTCCGGCGCCGGTTGGTCGAGGGGCGGCAGGGTGCCGCCGAGGGCATGGGCGGCGCGAGGGCGCACCTGCCAGACCAGAGGTAGGGCCACCAGCGCCCGGAGCAGCGACCTTCTGGAAACCGGGCCCGGGGACATGGCGGGGATCAGAGCCGGGCGAGGTTGAGGCCCATCTCGCCGGCGTAGGCACCCAATCCTTTCTTCTGGATGGTGCGCAGGGCTTTGGTGGACACGCGCAGCCGCACGAAGCGCTTGCCTTCGGCCCACCAGAGCCGGCGATCCTGCAGGTTCACCTGCTGCAGCTTCTTGGTGCGCACATGGGAATGGCTGACGGCCATGCCGTTGTTGGCGCGCTTGCCGCTGAGTTGGCAGACCCGGGACATGGCAATCAAGCGAAGACGAACGTACGGGCCTTGACCCGTTGGGGATCGTATCAAACCTCCCAAGCCCCGCTTCCGTTCCGGCGGCCTCAGTCCGGAACCCCAAGACGCGCGCCCCCCTCAGCATCAAACCAGAGCTCGTGCCGGCGCTCCCAGCCCACCCGCAGATCCTCGGGGCAGCGGGCCTCGGCGGGCAGCAGCATGCGCAGCTTTCCCTGCTCGCTCTCCAGCCAGAGCAGCTGCTGGGAGCCCCACCATTCCCGCCGCAGGGGCCTGGCCGCCAGGCCCCCCTCCCCCACCGGTCGCAGATGCTCCGGCCGCACCCCCAGTTGGCGGCCGTCGCGAGGGGGCAGCAGGTTGAGGGCAGGTCGACCCAGGAAGGACGCCACAAAGCGGTTGCAGGGCCGTTCGTACAGCTCCCGGGCCGTTCCCACCTGCTGCAGCCGCCCCCCCTCCAGAACCGCGAGCCGGTCCGCCAGCCCAATCGCCTCCTGCTGGTCGTGGGTGACGTAGAGCACCGGAGCCTCACCCCCGCAGAGCAGCTGGCGGAGTTCGGGGCGCAGCTCCTCACGCAGCTGGGCATCGAGGTTGCTCATCGGCTCGTCGAGAAGCATCAGGGCCGGCTGGCGCAGCAGGGCCCGCGCCAGGGCGAGGCGCTGCCGCTGGCCGCCGGAGAGCTGGGCGGGGCGCCGCTCCCGCAGCTCACCGAGCTGGAGCAGTTGCAACACCGCGTCGATGCGTCGCTCCCGCTCCCGCCCCGCCACACCCCGCACGCGCAGTCCCAGGGCCAGATTGCCGGTGACGCTGAGGTGCGGGTAGAGGGCGTAGCTCTGGAACACCATCGCCACCCGTCGACGGCCCGGCGGCTCCTGGCAGATGTCCCGTTCATCCAGGAGGATCCGGCTCCCCTCCTCCGCAGGGTCGAGACCGGCCACCAGCCGCAGGGTGGTGGTCTTGCCGCAGCCGCTCGGGCCCAGCAGGGCCAGGCATTCCCCCGATTCCACCCGCAGATCGAGACCGGAAAGCAGGGCACGGCCGCCGACGCGTCGCCCCAGATTGCACAGCTCCAGAACGCTCATCCCTTCACCGCCCCCTGGGTCAGGCCGGCCACGATCGCGCGCTGGAAGAGCAGCAGCAGGGCCACCAGCGGCAGGCTGCCGAGCACGGTCGCCGCCGCAAAGGCTCCGTAGGGGACGGTGAAGACCGAGGAGGCGCCGATGCGGGCGATGGCGGCCGGCAGGGTCAGCAGCTCCTCCCGGCTGATCCAGGTGAGGGCGATCGGATACTCGTTCCAGCTGAACAGAAATACCAGGATGGCGGTGCTGGCGATGGTGGGTCCGAGCAGGGGGAGCAGCACGAAACGCAGCCGTTGCACCGGGCCGAGCCCCTCCAGCCGGGCGGCGTCCTCCAGGTCAGGGGGAAGGTCGGCGAGGGCGGCGCGCAGCAGCAGAATCGCCAGGGGCAGGGACAGGGCGGCGTAGGGCAGGGCCAGGGCGAGCAGATCGTTGCCCAGGCCGAGGCGGCGCGCCCACTCCAGCAGGGCCAGGAACAGGAGCGCCGTAGGGAAGAGGCTCGCGGCCAGCAGCAGGGTGAGGGTGCCCCAACGCAGGGCCCCACGCTGCTGCTGGAGGCCATAGGCGCAGGGAACCGCCAGGAACAGGGTGAGCGCCGTTGCGGCCAGCCCCACCAGCGAGCTGTTGAGCAGATACCGCCAGAAGGGCGGATCGGCGGCCAGAAGTTGCTGATAGTTCTCCAGCGTCCACGCTCCCGCCCTCGCCAACCCTTGGCTCCCCCCGCCGGAGGCCCCGGAGACCAGGGCGTCGGCGGGCCGCAGGGAGGTGTAGAGCTGCCAGAGCAGGGGGCCGAGGCTCCAGAGCAGCGCCAGGGCTCGCATCACGCCCTCGCTCCAGCGCGCCGCTGCCACACCAGCCACAGCAGGCCGGCGGGAAGCAGCAGGGCGAAGGTGGCCAGCAGCACGGTGGCGCCGTAGCCGAAATCCAGGAAGCGCATGGCGTTGAGGTAGGCGTAGAGGGCCAGGCTCTCGGTGCTGCCGGCGGGCCCGCCGCCCGTGAGCACCTGGATCAGGTCGAAGGCTCCGAGGGCCTGGGCGAGGCGGAACAGGGTCGCCAGGCCGATCCAGGGGGAGAGCAGCGGCAGGGTGAGGCCCCTGAGGATCTGCCAGCGGCCCGCCCCTTCGAGGACCAGGGCCTCCTCCAGCTCCGGCGGGATCCCCTGCAGGCCGGCCAGGAGGAGCAGCGCCACAAAGGGGGTGGTCTTCCAGGCGTCAGCCACGACGACGGCGAACCAGGTGGTGGCGGGGGTGGAGAGGAAGCCATAGGGGGAGGCGCCGATGCTGACCAGCAGGCTGTTCAACGGGCCGTGGGGATCGTTGAAAATCCAGCGCCAGCCCAGGGCGATCACCGTGGTGGGCAGGGCCCAGGGCAGGAGCACGGCGGTGCGCAGCCAGCCGCTGCGGGGGCGGTGCAGCAGGAGTGCGAGCGCCAATCCCAGCAGCAGCTCCAGGGCCACCGAGACACCGGCGAAGCGGAGGGTCTGCCAGGCGTCCTGCCAGAACCGTCCGTCCTGCGCCAGCCGCAGCCAGTTGGCGCCCCCATTGGCGACCGGCTCCAGGGCGGTGAGCACCGAGCTGGCGTGGGCGCTGAGCCAGGCGTAGCGCAGCAGGGGAGCGAGAAACACCAGCGCCAGCAGCGCCAGGGCGGGCAGCATCGGCAGGAGGGCGATCATGGGGCTGTCCCCGTGGCGGCGCGCAGCAGCGTTTCACTCTGGTCCTGGGCGGCCGCCATCACCGCGGCCGCGCTCCCGTCGCCGCTGATCAGACCGTTCACCTGCCGCTGCAGCACGTCA
>JBIIND010000411.1:0-4681 GCA_044337665.1 Cyanobium sp. | reverse complement strand
CGGGGACGTCAGCAATAATCGTGGTGGAGAATCCAACAAGGTTTCCCCCACCAGTTTTATCCCATGCCAAGGTGTAAGTACCATTAGCAGTAGGGTTGATACCGCCAGCAATATCATTGCCGAAGACATCGCCATTGGTAGTGACGCCGGTTCCCGAGAAGTTAAATGTGCCTACTCCTCCAGCTACCGTAGTACCCTCATATCCAATAAGAAGGTACTTGTGGACGTCGAATGACAGTGACCCATTTACAATAGCACCACTACCACCACCTGTACGATTAAAAGCGGCAATAAATTTGGTCAGATGGCCAGTTGTTGGTTCGGTTGTAAAGTTGAGGAAACCGGTGGTAGGGCCTACACCGGTCAAGCTGATGTTGCTGATAGCAAAGCCGTTAACAGTTCCACCGGCGCAGGTGCCAAGTGTACCCAAGGTAACGACGCATGAAAAATCTGCTTTGGCTGATCCAGCTCCAAGGGCTGCAGCACCGGCAAAAGCCAGAGCGGCACCCTTGAGAAGCCCTTTAGTGAAAGTGGGACTCATGGGACTGATGAGTGGTAATCGTGTTGAGTGCCGCCCAGGATGGGCAAAGCTGTTTTACCATAGCACCAAGTCTGCAGAAGTTGGTCTTTCGCCCACAGGGTCCAGCATCTGTTGGCAGACCCACACAGCAGGGCGGAACCGTTCGGCGCTGGATCCCGGGGGCGCCCCACGGCAGACTGGCGGCCATCGGGGGCTGTAGCTCAGCCGGATAGAGCGACGGTTTCCTAAACCGTAGGTCGTGGGTTCGAGTCCCGCCAGCCCCGTTCTTCAAAACCCCAGTCATCCCAAGGATTTTCAGGGAAGGCAAGTCCCGGAATCGGCCTCTCTCCACCCCTTCCCGTCAGGCAAGAAGCCAGGCAAAACGGCACGGATCGACCATGATCAGGCGAGTGGTTCGGCAAATCTGGTGCGCCCCTCCTCGACCCCTGGATCTACCGCCAGAACCCTGCTCTGGAGCTGAGCCAGGGCATGGGGTTCACCCTCGATGGGGTGGGTGCCCGGCGCCACCGGCTCGGGGTCGAGACCTTTGCTTGGACCCCCTGGCTCCCGAAGGGTCGTTGGCGGCCCGCCCCGCAACCGGAATCCTCACAAGAGCTGCAGGCGATCCGCCGCACACGCGAGTGGTGTGGATAGAAGCGGAGTCGGGGCCCGTCGCCGCGCCTTCCAGGCTGCAGCTACCGAGGCCAGGGCACGCGCCAGCCCCTGGCTTTGCCGGCCTTCCATACCGAGCAAAGTCACCGGGACGTCGGCGCACTGATGGGCCAGGTCTTCCGCCGTGCCGGTCCGGGCGAGTCACGACCCGAAGATCTCGCCCTCGCTGGCGGCCAGATGGGCTTGGCCACATCTCTTGTGGTCGCAGCTCCTTCCAGCTGGGACGAGGTGATCGCCTCCTCCATCAGCGAGCTCAGCAGGTGGCGATCACGGGTGGAGTAGTACGGGTGACTGGGAGAACCTGAAAGCACTGCCACCACGGCTCATGGCTCAGCCCCTCCGGTGGGGGCAATGACGCAGCTCATCTCGGTGCAGGTCATCATCCCCGCCTTCCGTCGTCGAGGCCAGGCGGGAGAGCAACGGCAGAGCCTCCTGCAAGCCGAGTGGGCAAGGGCTCGGCGCCTGATCCACTGCAGCGCGATGGCCCAGGCCGAGGAACTCCTCAGTTCGTTCGCGCAAAGGCAAGCAGAGCGCCGATGTCACCGCGGTCGGCCTGCTGGAGAGCGGCGATGTACTGCTGGCGCAGGGCTGAGGCATCGACGAGGGAGCTGCTCCCTCCCCAGGAGAAGCGTTGCTCCCCCAGTTGCTCGATCAAGACGTCAGCGATCAGGCGCGCGTGGCGGCCGTTGCCATTGGGGAAGGGGTGAATGGACACCAGCCGGTGATGGAAGCGGATGGCGATCTGGTCCACCGGATCCACCTGGTTCTCCACCTGGAAGGCGATGTCGGCCAGCAGGGCCGGCACCTGCATGCGGATCTGCCTCCAGTCGGCTCCGATGCTCTTGTCGCTGCTGCGGTACTGGCCGGCCCAACGCCAACTCTGGCCGAACATCTCGCGATGCAGACGCCTCAGCCAGCTCTCCTCCAGCGGCCGGGGCCGCCGCTGGCGGGACAGCCAGAGCAGGGCTGCCTCGATGTTCTGCTGCTCCCATTCGTTGAGCTGGCTGCGGTTCACCAGATGGGTGGGAAGCAGCCCCTGCAGCTCATCGCCATCAAGGGGAGTCGCCCCGTCTGGTAGTCCCTTGTTCAATCCCACAGCCGGGTGCCGCTGGTGCGCAGGATCTCCTCGGCCATGGCTTCCAGCCTCTGCTCTGCGGCTGCAGCGGGTGCCGCAACGGTCTGGGCCTCAAGTGCCATCGTTCGGCCGGCGCGTTGCTGCCACTGGTGCGCAAGCCGCAGGGCCTGCTGCCTTCTCATCTCACGCAAAGGGCGCTTGGGCACGAGGGTGTACTGCAGCTCGCAGTCGAGGGCCTCAGCAGCCCGGCGCAGCGTGCCGAGGGTGATGGCGTCGGCCGCCTCGGCCTGCTCCAACTTGCGCACACCGGATCCTGTGATCTTCAGTCGGACAGCCAGCACGGCAGAGGTCATGCCCAGGGCCTCGCGGATGGCCCGCAGCCAGCCCGCTGGAGGGCGCTGCGGCAGGGGATGGCTGGCGGCATTTCGCAGCAGGGCATCCATCTGGGCGAGGTGCAACTCCTTGGTATTCATGGCTAAAGAGGAGCAGCCGGTTTCATTGCTGCGGGGCAAATGCAACCTATCACTCCTGGAAGCATCCCGCCAGCGGGAGTTTTTGGTTGCTTCTGCTTGGGCGCCTGTCCTCGCCAGGGAGCTCCACCAGCAGCGCGTCCCGCGGGCTGTTGGTCCTGAGAAGGGATGGCAACTGGTTGATCGTTGGTCTGATGGTTGAGCGGACGGCCGTGAGTCCGCCCGCTTGTTGAGAGTGGTTCGGCGCCTTCGCTGAGGATGGCCAGATCGGCGTCGTAAGCGAAGAGGTGATTGCGCTTTCTGCGGCTGTCGCCGTGCTCTCCAAGCTTTCCAGGACGAAATCAATCCAGGCCTCCCAGTTGCCGTTGAGGCCCCCGCATCGATCAGCATTAACATGCAAGGCTCATTGGGGCCTAACCGGTAGTCAGCACTACCGGTGGTGCCTTTGGTTTTTTGGTTGCCACGGCTAGCGTGGAGCAACCGCATTCTTCGGCATGACCCAGCTGCACGACCTGCGTCTGCGCCTGCTGGTGCAGCAGGAGACCCAGCGGATCCTCGACAGCCAGCCCGACGAGCTGGAGCTCTCCCTGGTGCAGGCCCGCTGCCTCTGCTGGCTCGCCCTGCTGGCCGAGGCCCACGAGGAGCAGGCCAGCGATGCCGAACGGCGGGGCGACACCGAACAGGCCATGGGCTGGTTCGCCGACTCGATGCGCCTGCGCGACGTGATCCAGGTGGTGAGCTCGATCGAGATTCCGATTCCGGACGCCGAGGAGCTCAGCGCCTGAGCCGCCGCTGCGGTGCCATGATGGGATTTGTGAAGTGAAGGGAGTGTGGTGCCCGAAGAGCCCTGCCAGTGCCCTGATTGCCAGCGCTTCTATCGGGAACACGACCGATTGATTCGCGAAAATCCCACCCTCCGTCAGCAGCAGGAGCTGAACTGGGCTGCCCTGCAATCGTTCCGCACCCTCGCCGGTCGGGTGATGGAGGAGCTCCAGAAACAGGAGGAGCTGCACAAGCAGGGGGATCCGCCTGAGGTCGCTCCCGGGCTTGCGGCTGCCGGGTCAGGCTCCGCTCCCGAAGCCTCCGACGAAGGTCCTGCGGAAGCTGATGGCCTGCAGCAGGCCATGGCCGACCTGGAGAACATCAACGCCCATCTGTTCTCGATCGAGGCGTTGATGGAGCGGATCTTCGACGTGCGCGTGCCGGAACCGGTGGAGCAGATGTTCCGAGAGGTGGCGGGTGAGGTGGCCCCCGATCCGCTCAATGCGGACCGGTTGCGGCTCAACCGCCTCCTGCACCAGACCCCCGACCTGCCTGGCTAGTCCAGTTCGCAGGTGATCGTCACCGGATAGGGCTCCGCTTTCCAGATCCGCTCGGCGTACTCGCGGATCGAGCGGTCAGAGGAGAAGAAGCCGGTGCGGGCCGCATTCAGCAGCGACATCCGGTTCCAGCGCTGGCGGTCCCCCCAGGCCTGATCCACCTCGGCCTGGGCCCGCAGGTAGTCGTCGAAGTCGGCCAGCACGAAGAACGGATCGCGGCCGGTGAGGTTCTGGAGCAGGGGGCGGAACAGCTCGCTGTCGCCATTGCTGAAGTGGCCCTGCTCGATCAGGCGCAGCACGTCGGCCAGTTCCGGCATCGCGCCGATCAGCTCCCAGGGCCGGTAGCCCTGCCGTTGCAGGGCGCTGATCTCCTCGGCAGTCTTGCCGAACAGGAAGAAGTTCTCCGCCCCCACCTGCTCGCGGATCTCCACGTTGGCGCCATCCAGGGTGCCCACCGTGAGTGCCCCATTCATGGCGAACTTCATGTTGCCGGTGCCGGAGGCCTCCTTGCCGGCGGTGGAGATCTGCTCGGAGAGGTCGGAGGCGGGGTACACCCGCTCGCCCAGCTTCACGTTGTAGTCGGCCAGGAAGATCACCCGCAGCCGCCCGTCCATGTCCGGATCGG
>JBIIND010000164.1:0-4681 GCA_044337665.1 Cyanobium sp. | reverse complement strand
CACGGTGCTGAGCCGGGGCCTGGCCTCGAAGGGCATCTACCCCGCCGTTGATCCGCTGGATTCCACCAGCACGATGCTGCAGCCCAGCGTGGTGGGTGACGAGCACTACCGCACAGCCCGGGCGGTGCAGAGCACCCTGCAACGCTACAAGGAACTCCAGGACATCATCGCCATCCTGGGTCTGGACGAACTCTCCGAAGACGATCGCCTCACGGTGGATCGGGCGCGCAAGATTGAGAAGTTCCTCTCCCAACCCTTCTTTGTGGCCGAAATCTTCACGGGCCAGAAGGGCGAGTACGTGAAGCTGGCGGATACCATTCAGGGATTCAACCTGATTCTGCGCGGCGAACTCGACCACCTTCCCGAGGCAGCCTTCTACCTCGTCGGCAACATCGACCAAGTCAAGGCCAAAGCCGAGAAGATCCTGGCGGAAGCCAAGGGCTGATCGGAGACCCCCCGCTGATCGGAGCCCCCCATGACCCTCTCCCTGCGTGTTCTCGCCCCTGACAAGAGCGTCTTCGACGGCAAGGCCGACGAGGTGATCCTTCCCAGTACCACCGGCCAGTTGGGCATCCTCACCGGCCATGTGTCCATGCTGACCGCCCTCGACAGCGGCGTCCTGCGTCTGCGGGAGGGCAGCAACTGGCAGTCGATCGCCGTCAGCGGCGGCTTCGCCGAGGTGGAGGCCAACGAGGTCACCGTGCTCGTCAACGCCGCCGAACTCGGCGGACGGATCGACACCGCCGCGGCCGAGCAGGCCTTTGAGGCCGCCCAGCAGGCGGCGGCCGGCTTCGAAGGTCAGCCCTCCAGCCCCGAGAAGATCAAGGCCCAGCAGGCCCTGGCCCAGGCCCGCGCCCGCCTGCAGGCCAGCCGCGGCAGCTGACCGTCCCGCGGGCTCCAGCCTGCCGCCGCTTCGCGTTTCACGGCCCATCCCCATACCGGAGTCCTACGACTCCGGTTTTTTTGTTTCCTGTCCACCCCGCCGCCGCTTGCTCCCTTGCCATGGCGCTGCGCCTGTTCCTCGATTCCGTCGACACGGCGGCCTGGGCGGACTGGCTGCCCAGCGGCCTGTTCCACGGTGTCACCACCAACCCCACCCTGCTGCGGCGCGCCGGCATGCCCTGCCGGCTTGAGGCGCTCGCCGCCCTCAGCCGCCAGGCGCTGGCCCTGGGCTGCCGGGAGGTGCAGACCCAGGCCTGGGGGCCCGACGCGGCGGCCCTCGAAGCCTGCGGCCGGGCCCTTGCGGAGCTGGCCCCCGGGCAGGTGACCGTCAAGCTGCCGGTGACGCGGGCGGGAGCGGCGGCGGCAACGCAGCTGATCCAGACCGGCGTGCCGGTGACCTTCACCGCCTGCTATGAGGTGCCCCAGGTGCTGGTGGCGGCGGCCCTGGGGGCCCGCTACATCGCCCCCTACCTGGGTCGCATCGAGGATCAGGGCCGCGACGGCACCGCCGCACTGGTTGCAATGCAGCGCTGCCTGCGGGGCACGGGCTCAGGCGTGCGCCTGTTGGTGGCCAGCCTGCGCAACGCGGAAACCCTCAGCGGCCTGGCCGCTGAGGGTTTGGATACCTTCACCATCAGCCCGACCGTCGCTGGCGAACTGTTCAGCAGCGCCGCCACCGAAGCGGCAGCGGCCCAGTTTGAGCGGGATGCCCTGGGTGTCGGGGAAACCGGCTGAACCGCGCGGATCCGGGGGAGCGCGGAGGATTCTGCGGTGGGGCGATCAGGCGGTGCCGCAGAAGGTGACGTCGGGGAAGCGAACCTTGGCCTCCTCCAGCGACTTGCCGCGACCCTCCTCCTGCCAGTAGTTGATCACTTCGGTGGCCTTGTTGAGAATCTCCACCCGCTCGTTCTCGGTGATCCAGCTCTTGCCCTCCAGCTCGGTCTTGAGGGTTTCCCAGGCATCCTCCCGGGGCCAGAAGAAGTAGGCGGTGAGGGGGCTTGGGCCGCCGCCCACAATCTGATCGACCGCCAGGGCGACGTTGTCGGGCAGCCAGAGGATCTTCAGCAGAAAACGCCCCTCATCGGCCTTGGGGGTGTAGCCGGAGGGAACGCCGTCTTCATCGATCGTGGCGGTGGCCAGGGCGGCCGTGCCACCCCGCAGAACCGGACGGCCCTCGGTGACCGCCGCGGCGGTGGTGACCGCCTCAGCGCCGATCTCCGCGGCAACGTCGACTGCGGCGCCCGCGGCGCTATCAGGGACTGTCATGGCGGCGCTGCTCAAGGGGCGTAGAACAAACCATTAAGGTACCAGCCGAGAGAGCGGCCGGCCCTGGTTCCCCCCCCCTCCCCGCCCGACGGCGGCCCCGACGCGAGTCCCCGGGCGATCGTCCTGTTCGACATCGACGGGGTGATCCGGGACGTGGCCGGCAGCTACCGGCGGGCGATCGTGGAGACGGTGCACCACTACGGCGGCTGGCGTCCCGATCCGGCCGCGATCGACGCCCTCAAGGGCGAGGGCCACTGGAACAACGACTGGCAGGCCTCCCGGGAGCTGCTGCGCCGTGGCGGCGTAGGCCCCCTGCCGGAGCTGGAGGCCCTGGCGGAGGTGTTCGGGAGCTACTACTTCGGCGGCGACCCGGAGGGGGATCCGGCGCTGTGGCGAGGCTTCATCGGCGATGAGCCGCTGCTGGTGACGTCCTCCTTCTTTGCGCAGCTCACCGCGGCGGGGATCGTGTGGGGTTTCGTGAGCGGCGCCGAACCGCCCTCCGTGCGCTACGTGCTGGAGCGCCGGCTGGCCCTGGTGGCTCCCCCCTGCCTGGCCATGGGCGACGCGCCGGACAAGCCCGATCCCACCGGCCTCTTGCGGCTGGCCCAGGAACTGCTCCAGCGCACCTGGGGGGTGGCGCTGGGCCCCCAGGCCCCGCCGGTGGTTTACCTGGGCGACACCGTGGCCGACGTGGAAACGGTGCAGCGGGCCCGGCGTCAGCACCCCGAGCAGCGCTTCTGGAGCCTGGCGGTGGCGCCCCCCCACCTGCACGGGCCCGGGCAGCGCGCCAGCCGGGCGTCCTACGAGGCGCGGCTGCAGGCGGCAGGAGCCGACCGGATCCTGGCCCGCACGGCGGACGTGGGGGGGGCGGTGCTGGAGCTGGTGGCTGGCCAGACCGGCGCAGGGAACCCATCCCTTGGCATTCTCTGACGATCCACCGCGCGACCGATCCATGAGCCCTGGGGACCAGGACGAGCGTCAGCAGGACTTCCTCGGGGCCCTGAAGGCCCTGGGCGGCTCGGCGGGCAACGGCAGGATGCGGGATCTGCTCGGCTGGGAGGAGGCCGAGTACGAAACGGTCAGGGCGGCCCTGCTTTCGGCGGGAATCTGGTGACGGGGCGCGGCCGGGGCGGTTCGGTCAGCCTGGCGGGGGCCAACGGCAGCAGCGGAGGCAACGGCGCCCCCCCCCCCCCGGCCGCACCTCCACCCCCCGAACCCCAGCCGGCCGGCAAACAGAACCTCTCGGCCTTCATCTGGAACGTGGCCGACCTGCTACGCGGGGACTACAAGCAGAGCGACTACGGCAAGGTGATCCTGCCGTTCACGGTGTTGCGCGCTCGACTGCGTGCTGGAGCCCACCAAGGAGGCGGTGCTGGCGGAGAAGGAGCTGCGCAAAGGGCAGGGGCTGGATCCGGTGCCATTCCTGCTGCGCAAGGACGGCCAGAACTTCTGCAACACCTCACCGCTCGACATGAAGCGGCTGATGGGCGACCAGGACAACATCGGCGAGAACCTGCGCAGCTATATCCAGGCGTTCACGCCGGAGGTGCGTGACATCTTCGAGCGCTTCGAGTTTCATCTCCAGGTAGACCGCTTGGAGAAGGCGGGGCTGCTTTATATGGTGAGCGAGCGCTTTGCCCAGATCGATCTGCATCCCGAAACGGTGAGCAACGCCGAGATGGGGCTGGTGTTCGAGGAGCTGATTCGCAAGTTTGCGGAACTCTCCAATGAAACAGCTGGCGAACACTTCACACCGCGTGAGGTGATTCGGTTGATGGTGAACCTGATCTTCATCGAAGACAGTGAAGCCCTCACCAAGCCCGGCGTGGTGCGCACCCCGTACGACCCCACCGGCGGCACGGTCGGCATGCTCAGTGTGGGGGAGGAGCACCTGCTGGCCCTCAACCCATTGGCCCGGCAGCGATCTGCAAGGCCGACATGCTGATCAAGGGGCAGGACATCCGCAACATCATCTTCGGCAATACGCTCAGTGATGATGGTCTGCAGGGGCTGTTCTTTGATTACATGCTCTCCAATCCACCCTTTGGCGTGGACTGGAAGAAGATCGAAAAGTTCATTCGCCGAGAGGCCGAGCAGCTGGGCTATGCCGGTCGCTTCGGGCCAGGACTGCCACGGGTGAGCGATGGCTCTCTGTTGTTTCTGCTGCACCTGATCAGCAAGATGCGTCCGGCCAAAGATGGCGGCAGCCGCTTCGGGATTGTTCTCAATGGCTCGCCGCTGTTCACCGGCGGGTCCGGCTCAGGCGAAAGCGAGATCCGCCGCTATGTGCTGGAAAATGACCTGGTGGAAGCGATCATCGGCCTGCCCACGGATATGTTCTACAACACGGGCATCAGCACCTACATCTGGATCCTCAGCAACCGCAAACCCGAGGAACGCAGGGGCAAGGTGCAGCTGATCGATGCCAGCAGCTTCTGGCAGAAGATGCGCAAGAGCCTGGGCAGCAAGCGCA
>JBIIND010000163.1:0-4682 GCA_044337665.1 Cyanobium sp. | reverse complement strand
CACCGCAGATCCAGGCGCTGGGAGTGGCATCCAACGGGGTGGCCTGGGGCCAGTCCTCGTAGAACAGATGGCAGGTTCCCCGGAAGAAGGCGAAGGGGTCCTTCGCCATCGCCGCATACTTCATCGCGAGGCGCTGGGGGTCGCGACCCCGGTTGAAGGCCTGCAGGCGTTCGGGGATGCTGGACATGGCGATGACTGCGGGGTGTCTCTTTGCGACTGAATTCAGAACTTGAATTCAGGGATTGAACCCAGGGAGCGACCTGGGGATGGGCTGGCCTATTTGCTCATTGCTTTTTATCCTCAGCTTCATCACCAGCCTACTCCCCAGTCACCCTGCTTCCAAGCAAAGCCTATGCAGGCGACCTGCCGGTGAGAACGAATCTTTGCAGAGATTCCAACAGCCGGCCTGGGGCCAATGCGGGCTTGCGGCTGGGGAGGAAAGGCGAGGCCAATCGTTCCTGAACAACCCATCTTTTCCTGGAGACGGTGGGCCGCTGGCCCTGCACCTGAATCACGGCAGCCCAGCCGGAACCAGGGGAACGCGTCCCGGGGTTCCGCCCCTCCCGCTCCCCCCTTCCACCCTGGACTCCCCCCTCCGCCCTCTGCGACTCCTGCTGCGCCAGTGGCTGCGCTGCCAGCCGGAGGACAGCCTCGTGCGTCAGCAGGACCTGGTCGGCCTGACCGGCGAGGTGCGTCTCGGCTGCAGCCGCAGCCAGCGCGGGCTGGTGCGGCTGCGGGTGCGGGGCTGCCTGATCGAGGCCCGCGCCTACGGCAGCGACGCACGACCCCTGCTGCGGGGGGATCGGGTGCTGGTGCTGCACCACCAGGACGACCACCTCTGGGTCACGCGCCTCGGGGCCAGCGACCCCTGAGACGTTCCCATCACCGCTCACACCATGACGATCCCCCCACTGCCACCGCCCCTGACCCTGGCCACGGTGCGCGGGGCGCCGCCCCCATCCAGCACGCCCCCGAACCCGCCGTTCGCCATCGCCTCCCTGGAGATCCCGCTCCTCGCAGCCCTCGGCCTGGGGCTGCTGCTCGGCGCCCGCCGCCACATCGCCCCCAATTGCCGACCCGACCAGATCCTGGTGATTGCCGGCCGGGGCCGGCGCCGCCGGGACGGCCAGCGCGTCGGCTATCGGGTGGTGCATGGCGGCCGGGCCCTGATGGTGCCCTGGTTGGAGCAGCGCCGCTGGATGGATGTGCGCACCCGCCCCGTGCCGATTCAGGTGCAGAAGGCTTACGCCCTGGGAGGCACGCCGATCGATGTGGAGGCGATCGCCACCGTGAAGATCAGCACCGATCGCGACTGCGTCGGCAATGCGATCGAGCGCTTCCTCGGCCATGAGCCCAACGCCGTGCAGCAGGTGGCGGCCCGCACCCTCGAAGGCCATCTGCGGCTGATGGTGGCGGGCCTGACGCCCGAGCAGGTGAACCAGGACCGCCTGCGCTTCGCCGACCGCGTGCTGGAGGTGACCCGGCCGGACATGACCAAGCTCGGGTTGCAGGTGGACACCTTCAAGATTCTGCGGGTGAGCGACGGCGTCGATTACCTCGACTCCCTCGGCCGTGCGCGCCTGGCGGAGGTGCTGCGCGATGCCGCCAATGCGGAGGCCGAGGGCTTCGGTGACGCCGAGCAGCGGGAGGCGCAGGCCGAGGAGCGCTCGCAGGTGGCCGCCACCACGGCCCGCACGGTGGTGGAGGAGCGCGACAACGAACTGCGCACCATCCGGGCCCGGCTCGATGAACAGATCCGCACTGCCGAGGAGCGGGTGGAGGCGGTGGCGGCGGAGGCCCGCGCCCGCGCCGAGAAGGCGCTGCAGACCCTGCGGGCGGAACTGGAGCGCCAGCGGCTGGAGGCCGATGTGGTGCTGCCCGCCCGGGCCCGGGAACAGGCGGAGGACTGGCGGCGCCGCGGCGCCGCCGCCCCCACCCTCGAAGACGCCCGCGCCAGCGCGGCGGTCCACGACCAGCTGGCGGCGCTCTGGCGGGAGGCCGGCGATCAGGCCGGCTCGATCTTCGTGCTCCAGCAGCTGGAAACCGTGCTGCAGGAAGCCGCCACCCTCGCCGGCCAGCTGCAGCTGGGTCGGATCACGGCCCTCGAAACCGGCAACCCCGCCGACCTGGCCAACCTGGCCGCCCTCCATCCGGCCGTCATGCGCACCTTCCTCGACCAGGTGCGCGACACCCTCGGCATCGATGTGCTGCAAGCCCTCAACCCCCATCGCACCCCCCGGCCATGACACCCCTTCTCACCCTGCTTCTGCTCGCCGGCGGCGGCTGGCTCGCCCTGCGCGGCGGTCTGCACAGCCTGCTGGCGGTCTGCCAACCCAACCAGGCCCTGGTGATCTACGGCCTGCCCGGACCGCGGGGCTATCGCCTGCTCAAGGGGGGCAGCAGCCTGCTGATGCCCCTGGTGGAAGAGATCCGCAGCCTCGATCTCAGCAACCTCAACATCGCGATCACGGTCGAGAAAGCCCTCACCGCCACCGGCATCCGCATCAGCATCGACGCGGTGGCGAACGTGAAGATCGCCAGCCATGAACCGGTGGTGCATGCCGCCGTCGAACGTCTGCTCGACCGCAGTGTCAAGGAGGTGAGTGAACTGGCCCGGGTGACGCTGGAGAGCAACCTGCGCGGGGTGCTGGCCACCCTGACCCCCGAGCAGGTGAATGGCGACACCGAAGCCTTTGCCCGCGCCCTGATGGAGGAGGCGAACGACGACTTCAGCCAGCTCGGCCTCGAACTGGACAGCCTCCAGATCACCTCCATCCGCGACAGCGTGAAGTACCTCGACGCCCTGGGGCGCCCGCAGCAGGTCGCCCTGCTGCGCCAGTCGCGCATCGCCGAGGCGGAAGCCCGCGCCGAGGCGCGCATCGAGGCGGTGGAGCAGGAGAAGACCACCCGGCTGGTGCAGCTGAAGCGGGACGAGGCGATCGCCCGGGCGGAAGCCCACCGCCGCATCCAGGAGGCCGGCACGCGCCAGGAGGCCCTGGTGGCCGAGGCGGAGGCCCAGACGGCGGGCGAACTCTCCCGCGTCGAGGCGGAGCTGCCGCTGCAGCAGGCCCGCATCCAGAGCGTCGCCCTGCAGTTGCAGGCCGATGTGGTGGCCCCCGCGGAGGCGGCGTACCAGGAGGCGCTGGCGACGGCCCGCGCCGACGCCGCCGGCATCCGGGCCGACGGCGATGCCCAGACCGAGGCGCTGCGGGCCCTGATGGAATCCCTGCTGGCCGCCGGCCCAGAGGCCCGCACCGTCTACCTGATGCCGCGCCTGCAGCCGCTGCTCGCCCTGCTGCGCCAGGCGGTTCCCCCCCTGCAGGTAGAGGAGCTGCGCCTGATCGGCGACGGCGAACCCGGCGCCGCCAGCCTGCCCGCCCTGCTGGCCCGCCTGCAGGCCGCCACCGACCTCGACCTGGGCCGCTGGCTCAGGGCCGCCCCTCCCCAGGGCTGAACTGGGTGATGGCGATCACATCGCGGATGCGGGTGCGGAACCGCCGCCACTCCGCCGCCACGTAGCCGAAGCGCTCGGGATCCTGGCGTTCCTGCTCCCGCAGCAGCCGCTCGGATTCCTCCGCGAAGGCCCGCATCAGCGCGGGCGAGAAACGCCGCAGCTGCACGCCAGCGGCCCGCAGCCGCGCCAGGGCCTTGACGTTGCGCAGGTCATACTCGCGCCGCGTCCACAGGAAGGTTTCGGCGCAGGCGGTCTGCAGGGCCAGGCGCAGGTCGCCGGGCAGCTCCGCCAGGGCCCGGCGGCTCACCATCAGTTCGTTCGTGGTGGAGGGTTCCCACCAGCCCGGTGAGTAGTAATAGCGGGCGGCGGTGTGCAGCCCCAGCAGCTCGTCGTCGTAGGGGCCGATCCACTCGGCGGCGTCGAGCCGGCCATCCCGCAGGCGGGGCAGGATCTGGTCCGCGGAGATCACCCGGCCGGCGTTGATGGCGTAATCGGTCTGCACACCGAAGGCGTTGAGCACATCGGCCCCCAGGCCCGGGATGCGCATGCGCAGGCCCTTGAGATCCGCCGGTTCGTTCACCTCCTTCTTGAACCAGCCCCCCATCTGCCCGCCGGTGAGGGTGAGCGGAATCGAGACCAGCTGATCGAGCCGCACGCCGTCCACCTCCAGACGGGGATAGACGGTCTGGTGGAAGGGCCGATCCTCGCCCTTACGGGTGTAGCCGAGCCAGGCGGTCTGCTCGCGGGGGTTGAGACCAAAGGGCACCGCCTTGGCGAAGATCATCGGCAGCAACACCTTGTCGTAGTAGATGTCGACATAGCCGCACTGGAAGGAGCGGCCCTCATTCACCAACCGCAGGATGTCGGAGCTGGAGAGGGCGGAGCGATCCACCAGCTCGAGGCGGAAACGTCCATCGGTGAGGGTGGACAGCCGCTGGGCGAGCCGCTCCGGCACCTGCCCCACCAGCAGGCGCCGGTACAGGGGCGAGCCCTGATAGGTGGCCATCCGCCACACCCGGCTGCCCTGGCGACCGCGTTGGTCCCAGCCCTGACCGAGGCCGACGCCGTAGGCCACCGCGGCCCCACCGCCCAGGAGCAGCAGTTCGCGGCGGCGCAACGCGCCGCTGGGCCTGGGCCAGCGGTAGGGCGGCGCATCGGGATGGCTGTAGACGCTGAGCAGGCCGCGGCAGCCGCTCCAGGGCGGCTGCTCCAGGGTCTGGGCGGCCCG
>JBIIND010000162.1:0-4691 GCA_044337665.1 Cyanobium sp. | reverse complement strand
AGGCGCTCGGCGGCGCGGGCCAGGTCGAGCTTGATCACCTCGCTCGGACAGGAGCCCACCAGGAACAGGGTGCGGATCTCGGGTCGGCGCTCCAGCAGATCCCGCACCAGCCGGTCGAGTTCGTCGTTGGCGTCGGCCAGGCCCGCCAGGTCGCGCTCCCCGAGGATCGCGGTGCCGAAGCGGGGCTCCGCGAAGATCATCACCCCCGCGGCGCTTTGCACCAGGTGGGCGCAGGTGCGGGAGCCCACCACCAGAAAGAAGGCGTCCGGCATGCGGCGGTGCAGCCACACAATCGAGGTGAGGCCGCAGAACACCTCGCGCTGTCCGCTCTGCTTGAGCACCTCGGGCGTCGCGCCGCCGGACTGGGCCGCGCCGACGGCCCCGGCGGGGGTGACAACCATGGGAATTGCGATCATGACCCCTCAGGACTAGCCAGGCCCGCGCACCGACGGGGGGATCTCGTCACAACTGTTGGGATGGTGGCGGCTCAGAGCCGGCGGCGGAAGCCCTCGCCGAAGCCGCCCCGTTCCCCATCCTCCTGGGCCCGGCTGAGCTTCCACACGTTGCGGCTGAGCCGGCGGGCCCGCAGGCCGCCCCGCTGCACCATCGCCGCGCCCGGGCGGGCGCCCAGCAGCTGGCTCACCTCGGCGGTGCTCAGGGGCGCCCCGGTCTCGATCGCGAGCTGCACCAACTCCAGCCGCTGCCGCAGGGCGCTCAGGTCGGCGTTGCCCCCATCCTCCTCCTCGTTCCAGAGCCAGGGCGCCGCCTGGCTTCCCTCCGAGAGCCTCTGCATCAGGCCCAGGCCGATGAAGGCCAGCGCCTGTTCCGGTTTCACCCCCTGCTCCACGGCCCGGGCCAGCCAATCGGGCATCGGCGTGGCGGTGTCGCCGACGGGCTCGGTCATCGGCATCGGTTCCGCGTGGCTGGTGGAGGGGGCGGCGCGCTTGGAGGCCATGCGATCTCCCAGGAATGATGGCCGGACGGTACCGGCTGCCGCCCGGCCGGCAAGCCCCGCCCCTCCCCTCCCAACCCCCGTCCGCTCAGCTGCGCCGCAGCCAGCCCGGGGCGCCACCGAACCAGTCGCCCAGGTCGTCGCTGCCGGGACGGGGCCGCTCGTCGGGTTCGGAGCTGCCGAGATTCAGGTCCGCCAGCAGCCGGTCGAGCCCGTCGGCCGGGCGTTGCCCCTGCTGGCGGCGGCGAGCCTGGCGCAGCCAGCCCGCCACACAGGGGTCGCGATCGGCGAACTTCTGCAGATAGATCCGTTCGCTCAGGGTCACCGGCGTGTCGTCGGCGATGCGCTCGAGGATGCCCTGCAGGCGCAGGCGGGTTGCTGGGGTCAGCATCGGCGGCTGTGCGGAAGAGATGATCGCTGTGATAGCGAGCCCCCATGGGGCGGCTGTGGCCAGGGCCACCAAACCGCCAGGCCTGTCAGGAGGTGACCACGGAGCCCCAGGTAGGATCGGGCACCTTCCGGCACGAACCCTCCGCGCGACGTGACGGACGACAGAAATTCCCGCTCCCGACGCTTCCCGGGGGGGTTCGCCTCCTCCGATGACCGGGCCATCAGCCGCCGACGCGAGGCGCTGCGGCTCTCCTCGGAGGGGGTGCGGCCGGAGATCACCGGAACCGTGGTGCAGCACGGCAGCGGAGCCCTCGGGGGGGATGGCGCCAGCTGCGTGATCACCACCGACAGCGAGAGCCCGCGGCTGCGCCAGTCCAGCCATGTTCAGTCGATCGAGCTGCGCACCTACGTGTTCCTCGATTCGCTGCAGCCCCAGCTGGCCGCCTACATGGGCACCGTTTCCCAGGGGTTCCTGCCGATCCCCGGCGACGCCTGCCTGTGGTTGGAGGTGTCGCCGGGCATGGCGGTGCACCGGGTCACCGACATCGCCCTCAAGGCCAGCACCGTCCGGCTCGGTCAGATGGTGGTGGAACGGGCCTTCGGCTCGATCGCCATGTACCACCGCGACCAGAGCAACGTGCTCCACTCCGGCGAGGTGGTGCTGGAGGCGATCGGCAGCAGCATCGACCAGCGCAGCCGCTGCGAGGTGACCTGGACCGAGATCATCCGCGCCATCACCCCCGATCACGCGGTGCTGATCAATCGCCTGAACCGCCGCGGTTCGATGATCCAGTCTGGGATGAGCATGTTCATCCTCGAAACCGAGCCGGCCGGCTACGTGCTGATCGCCGCCAACGAAGCGGAAAAGTCCTCGAACATCACCGTGGTGGACGTCAAGGCGGTGGGGGCCTTCGGCCGCCTCACCCTGGCGGGCAAGGAAGGGGATGTGGAGGAGGCGGCCGCCGCCGCGATGCGGGCCGTGCAGCAGATCAACGGGTAAGTCTGTCCAGGCCGAGGCAGCGGCGCAGGGAGGGGGCGATCGCCCGGGCCGCCTTGCCCCGGCTGCCCAGCCGGGCGCGCAGATGTTCCGTCATGCGGGCATAGCTGGTACCGGCTTCCCGCACCCAGAAGATCGGGTCATAGCCCGGACCCTGCCCATCCGGGGCCTGCAGGATCAGGCCGCGGCAGATGCCCTGGGATTCGGCCATGGTGCGCCCGGAAGGATCGGCCAGGGCCATGGCGCTCACATAGCTGGCGCCGCGATAAAGGGAATCGTCGAGCTCCTGGAGGAGCCGGTGGATGCGCTCCGCATCGGAGGGGGCGTAGCGGGCCGAAAAGAGTCCCGGACGCCCATCCAGGGCGTCCACCTCGAGGCCCGAATCGTCCGCCAGGGCCCAGGCGCCCGTGAGGGCGGCGGCGGCCTCCGCCTTGAGACGCGCGTTCTCGAGGTAGGTGGATCCCGTCTCCTCCACCGCCAGGTGGGAGGGTTGGGGCACCACCTCGATCTCCACGACCGCCAGCATGGCCCCGATCTCGGCCACCTTGTGGGGGTTGCCGCTGGCGATGACCAGGCGGACGGGGGAGGGGCGCAGCGGCCGGTTCGTCACGCGGGAGCCGGGAAGGCCCCCATTGTGAACCGGCACGGGCCGGGGATCCTCGTGGGGGTGAGGCAGGATGGGTTGAACATTCCACCCCCAGAACAGGTCCGGGGTCCTGCCTCGGGGGGAATGTAAAGAAAAAAACGGCGCGCTGGACCCCCGCCGGTCAACTTTGTGTGGGCCCTGACCTCCGGGCCGAGCTGCGCCCCTAAGTTGCGGGATCCTGGCCACGTGAGGTGCGGTGCAGTCCGGCCTGATTCTCCAGAACCTCCTCTCGGCGCCGGTTCTGTTCTTCTTCCTCGGCATCCTGGCCGTACTGGTGGGCTCCGATCTGGAGATCCCCTCGCCCCTGCCCAAGCTTTTCTCCCTTTACCTGTTGCTGGCGATCGGCTTCAAGGGGGGGCTGGAGCTGGCCCACAGCGGCCTCACCAGCCTGGTGCTGCTCACGATCGGCGCCGCCGTGGCGATGTCGCTGCTGGTGCCCCTCACCAGCTTCCTGATCCTGCGCACCCGCCTGGATGTGCCCAATGCCGCGGCGGTGGCCGCCTCCTATGGCTCGATCAGCGCCGTGACCTTCATCACGGCGGAAAGCTTCCTCAACATCCTCCAGATCCATTTCGATGGGTTCATGGTGGCGGCCCTGGCCCTGATGGAGTCGCCGGCGATCGTGGTGGGGGTGGTGCTGGCCAAGCTGGCTGGCCGCCAGGGCCGGCAGGAGGAGGCGCTGCGCTGGCGCGAAGTGCTGCGGGAGGCGTTCCTCAATGGTTCGGTGTTTCTCCTGATCGGCAGCCTGGTGATCGGCTATGTGGTGACGGCCTTCAGCCCCTCCAGCCTGGTCAAGATGGAGCCCTTCACCGACAAGCTCTTCTACGGCGCGCTCTGTTTCTTCCTGCTCGACATGGGGCTGGTGGCGGCGCAGCGGCTGCAGGATCTGCGCCGGGCCGGGGCCTTCCTGGTGGGCTTCGCGGTGCTGGCGCCGCTGGTGCACGCCCTGCTGGGTCTGCTGATCGCCAGGCTGCTCGGTCTGGGGGTGGGCGATGCCCTGCTCTTCATGGTTCTCTGCGCCAGCGCCTCCTACATCGCGGTGCCCGCGGCGATGCGCATGACCGTTCCCCAGGCCAACCCCAGCCTGTACATCTCCAGTGCCCTGGGGGTCACCTTCCCCTTCAACGTGGTGGTGGGGATCCCGCTCTACCTGGCAATGGCCCAGCGATTCCTATCCGCCTCCTGAATGGCACCCATGAAACGGATCGATCTGTTCATCGCCGATCGCGAGGTGGCACGCATCTGCAAGGCGATCCGCCTCTCTGGAGCCCCCGGCTATTCGGTGATGCGGCATGTCACCGGCCTCGGGCTGGCGGGGGAGATTTCCGAGGCGATGGACTTCAGCGGCCTGGGGGCCAACGCCCATGTGATCGTCTTCTGCACGCCGGAACAGGCAGCGGCGGTGCGCAGCGCCGTGAAACCGGTGCTGGATCTCTATGGCGGCGTTGGCTTTGTGGCGGACGCGGAGCCGTTCTGACCCTGGCCCGGGTGCAGGACCCCAGGGATCCTTACGTTTTGTTTTGGACTGATCAGTTGCGTTTATCTTTCAAGCGCGAAACCTTGATGGCCCTGAACCCCCGGATGGCTTGACGGGGGGTCCGGCGCGGGAGGAGGGTGGCGAGCGAACATTCCACCCCCCTCCTCCAGGAGCAGGTAATGGCAAACGAAACCATGGGCATCGCCCTCGGCATGATCGAGACCCGCGG
>JBIIND010000395.1:0-4724 GCA_044337665.1 Cyanobium sp. | reverse complement strand
CGTCTACAGCTGCTCGGTTTCGCTCCTGATCAGCTCGGCTTCTCTCTCGATTTGCTCGCTGTCGCTCCGCACGCGCAAGATGTCGCTCTCGATTTGCTTCGTACGCTGCTTGCTCTGCTCGATCTCCAGCTCGATCCCGCGCACGGGTCGCCAATTGAGCGGCGCGCCCAAGTGGCGCGCCGTATTGCACAGACTCATCAAAAACTGTCGCCACCGAGGCAGCGATGAGGGGGATTCCCCATGGCTGGTGGATGGGGAGGCGGAAGTCGCCGAGGCTGATGTGGTCATAGGAGGTGAACAGGGCGATCAGGCCGAGAATCAGGCCGGGCCAGGGGCGCTGTGTTGCTGGTAAGTCTGGCGGAGCTGCGGGCAACTCGCTGCCAGCGGGGGCGCCAGGGGCGCTGGGCGGGGAAAGGGGCACAGGCGGCCTCAGTGCCACCCTGTGCAACTCAGGGTCTAACCTGCCGTTATGCCCACCGTCCGCGAGATCCGTGCCCGACGGCTGGCCGAGCGCCTGGAGGGTCTCCGGGCGGCCATGCCTTCCCTGCTCAATGCTCCTGGTCAGGAGGTGTGGCTGTTCGGCTCCCTCGCCCGAGGGGACTGGGATGCGTTCTCCGATGTGGATCTGATCGCCGTCGCTCCCACCCAGCACCAGGCCGACGAACTGGGGGAGCGGATTCTCGGGGCCTGCCTGGCGGACGATGTGCTCTGCTTTGATGAGAAGGGCTGGCGCCGCCGCCGTCAGGGGGAGGATCCCCTCTGGCGCGCCATCGGCCGGGACGCGCTGCGGCTGACCGGCGGCCCATGACTCCGCGCGTGCAGGCCTGGCTGCGCACCCGTCTCAGCACCGATGCTGGCCGCTGTCTGGAGCGACCCGGACTCCGGCCGATGACTTCCCCCAGAAGTCATGCAATTTCCGTATCGCTTTGCCCCACCGCCGCCTGCCCCCCAGAATCGGGCGATGAACAAGCGCGGCCTGAGCGAAACCGATATCTGCGATCGCTTCATCACGCCGGCCCTGCGCCAGGCGGGCTGGCTGCCGGAACGGATCCTGCGGGAGCATTCGTTCACCGATGGCCGCATCATTGTGCGCAGCAGTCTGGTGAGCCGGGGCCGGCGCAAGCGGGCCGATGATCTGCTGGTGCACAAGGGCGTGCCGGTTGAAGCGGCTTCGATTCTGATTCCCACCCTCGCCGAACAACACCGCATCGTCGCCAAGGTGGACGAACTGATGGCCCTCTGCGACCAGCTGGAGCAGCAGCTCCACCAGGCCGATCAGCAGCGCCGGCGCTTGCTGGAGGCGCTGCTGGCGGAGTCGTTGAGGGAGCCGGAGGCAGCTTTGGAGGGCATGCCTGCATGATCTCCCTACACTTGATCAGACTGTCCAGCCCCTACTTCCAGCCCCTGGAGGCCATTGATGCTCACCGCCCTCAGCCTTCGGGATTTCACCGTATTCGCTAAGGCGGATCTTAGCTTCGGATCTATCAACGTGATCCATGGTGATAACGGCAGTGGCAAAACGCACTTGCTCAAGCTCGCCTACAGCATCGTGTCCAGCCTGGTGGTGGCAGCCAATGAGGCGGTGGCTGAGCGCCCCACCAAAGCGTTCATGGATGCGCGTTTCGGCTCCAAGCTTGTCGGTGTCTTCCGCCCGGATCGAGGCAAGCTTGGTCGGCTGGCCCGGCGCACCCAGGGTCACAAACGCGCCGAGGTTCTTGCCGATTTTGGACCTGCTGGGTGCGCCTCCTTTTCGTTTTCTACGCAAAGCGATAAAGCTGTGAGAACGGACGATCTCCCCTCGGCATGGCTGACTCAGAGCCCTGTATTCCTCCCCACACGTGAATTGCTGTCTGTCTATCCCGGCTTCGTCAGTCTCTACGAAACCCAGGCCATCCCTTTTGATGAAATCTGGCGCGATACCTGTGTGCTGTTGGGGTCGCCCATTGCCAGGGGGGCAAAAAAACGGGAGGTCGCCGATCTTTTGGTGCCACTGGAGGAATCGCTGGGGAGTAAGGCACTGCTGGATGGTGATCGCTTCTTCATTCAAATGGACCATCCGAGCATCAAGGTGGAGGCCGATCTGGTCGCTGAGGGGTATCGAAAGCTCACCATGGTGGCCCGGTTGATTGCCAATGGCAGCCTGGATGCCAATTCGATGTTGTTCTGGGATGAACCAGAGGCCAATCTCAACCCACGCCTGATTCGGCGCCTGGCGCCGTTGTTGCTGGATCTGGCCGAGGCAGGCGTGCAGGTGTTCATTGCGACGCATAGTCTCTTTCTGATGCGCGCCTTGGAGCTGGAGCGCCATCAGCGTGGCAGCCTCATGGCCCAGTTCATCGGGCTCAAGGCCTCAGCGGAAGGGGTGACGGTTCAACAGGGGCCTTCCCTTACGCAGTCTGGTGACATCATTGCCCTGACGGAAGACATTCAGCAGGCTGAGCAGCTGCTGGATCAGGCCATGGGAGTGCTGCCATGACCACCATTCCTGTAGAGCAGCTGTCCTTTAGATTTGATGCTTCAGTAGTCCCCTTCCAATATGAAGTGGCAGGCGTTTGCGTAGCCGGATGGCCACAAGGAGCCAAGGCTGTGGATGTTGTCGCCCATGATCTGCCTGTACCTGCTCAATGCACATGGCTGGTTGAGGCAAAAGACTATCGGGTCATCACCAAGCCTCCCAAGCCCACCAATCTCACCGGTTTGGCGGCGACCGTTGAGGCGAAAGTGCGTGATTCACTCGCGGCTCTTCCAGTGGTGGGGGTTCAGTCCACCGATGCAGCAGCCAAAGCTCACGCAAATCTCGCAGCCGCAGCTCCTGCCATTCGAGTAGTTCTTCATCTCCAGCCCCATCCATCATCGGGGCAGCATGCGGCCCTATTCCCTGCGAGTTGGATTTCCAACGTATTGCTGCAGTTGCGAATTAATCTTGCTGACATTGATAGCAATCCTCTCGTTCTCGACCTTGCCCGTACAGCCACGGCCAACGTTCCCTGGTCTGTGTCCTGAACTCCCGTCACGCCATAGCCATGCCAATTCCCCTCCCCCCCACCCTCGCCGAACAACACCGCATCGTCGCCAAGGTGGACGAACTCATGGCCCTCTGCGACCAGCTGGAGCAGCAGCTCAACCAGGCCGATCAGCAGCGTCGGCGGTTGCTGGAGGCGCTCCTGGCGGAGGCGTTGGTGGAGCCGGAGAAGGCCTTAGCCTCCGTGGGGGGTGCCTGACCATGCTCGAGCGCATTCACGTTCAGGGATTCAAGTCGCTGCGTGACGCCACCGTGGAGTTGGCGCCGCTGGTGGTGCTGTTCGGTCCCAATGCCGCCGGCAAGAGCAACCTGCTTGAAGCACTGTTGTTGCTCTCGCGCCTGGTGGGTGAGCGCACTCTCAGCGAAGCATTTGCCGAAGGCATCCGCGGCTATCCCCTGGAGGCCTTCACCTTCGCGGAAGGGGGCCTGGAGCAGTTGCTTCAAGGCCCCAAGCCTCGCCTGCGGCTCGAAGTGGAGATGAGCATGGCGGGGTCGCCTGCCAGCCGCAGGCGGCCCGACATCCTCTCCTATCAGGTGGAAGTGGCCATTGATCCCCAGTCGGGCAAGCTTTCGGTGGAAGATGAACGGCTGGAGGACCTCACCGCGAATCGCAAGCCCCGCCATCGCAATCCATCCCTGGAAAAGATGGTTCGGGACCGAGAGGGAATCCAATCGAATGTGCTGGCGATCCGGCGTCTTGGTTCGCCCAGTCATCCCTATGAGGAAAATATTGGCCTGCCCCATACCGTTGTCTCCAATCGCCAATTCACCGGCTCGGAGCGCTATCCACTCTTTGATCAGCTGCATCAGCAAATTGGTGCCTGGCGCATCCTCTACCTCGATCCCATCCGCTCCATGCGGGATCCCCAGCCGCCTCGTGATGTCAACGACATCGGCAGCCGTGGCGAGTGGCTCGTACCTTACCTTCATCGCCTCCGCCATGAGCAGCCCCAGGCCTTTGCGGCGGTGCGGCGCGTGATCGCGATGGTGATTCCATCGATCACGGATCTGTGCACAGAGCTCAATGAAAAACGCGGTGAATTGGAGCTTCGGGTTCAGATGGATGCCATCTGGCTCCCTTCCCGGGTGGTCTCCGAAGGCACCCTGCGGCTTCTGGCTCTCTGCGCCATGGCCGTGAATCCCTTCCAGAAGGGATTAGTGGCCTTTGAAGAACCGGAAAACGGTGTTCATCCCCACCGCATCGAGGTCGTCAGCCAACTCCTGGCTCGCGCCTCCCGCAGTCAACAGGTGATCGTCACCACCCATTCCCCCCAGGTGGTGGTGGAAATGGTGCGCCAGGTACGGGAGGGCCAGCTTGATGCCAGCCATGTGCGTCTGCTTCGCTGCGCCACAACCGCGTCTGGCTCCACCTACCAGACCTTTGATCCCCTCGGGCCGCTGTTTGATGACGCCGAAATCACAGAAGGTCTGGCCAGCAGCGAAGATGCCCGGGTGCTGGAGGCCATGACCATCGGAGGATGGTTGGATGGCTGATCGTCTGGTGATCGATGTCTTCTGTGAAGACAGCGGCCATGAAACCTTTCTGCGCAATCTGATCAAGATTCTCGCCATCCGCGAAGGGATCGCCACTCCCCTGCTCAGGCCCCACTCCGCCCGTGGTGGTCACGGCCGTGCCATCTCCTCTCTCAAATCCTGGCAGCGGGCGTTGAAAACCGGCCGGCAACCTCGAGGCGATGCTCTG
>JBIIND010000160.1:0-4732 GCA_044337665.1 Cyanobium sp. | reverse complement strand
CCGCCGGGCCCTGCCATCGATCCGCCGGATGCGGCCAGGCCCATCGCCGATTGCACGGAAAGCCCACTGCGCAGCTGCGCCAGGTTGCCCACCACCACCGTGTCCGCCGCGCTGATCCCCGCCAACATCGGATAGGCGCCGTTCTGCAGCGTGCCCAGGCTCACCGGCACCTGCACCACCACCGGTAAATTCGGGAGCGGTTTCGGATCAATCGCCCGCCCCAATCTTCGCTCCGCTTCCTCCACGTTCACCGCCAGAAACACAAAGGTTTTGCCCGCCTGCAGCAGCACCGCCTGCTGCGGCACCGCCAGCACCACCCGCCGATCAAACACCAGCGTGGCGTTCACCCGCTCGTTGTTGCGCAGGCGGCCATCGGGGTTGTTGAAGCCCGCCTTCACCAGCAGGGTCTGGCGCTCCTTGTCGAGCGCCGGTGCCACGAAGATCACCTGGCCCATCGCCCGCGGCCGCCGCGGATCCGGGCCCTTCAGGATCACCGGCAGGCCGACGCGCACCCGATCACTGAGCTCCCCAGGCACATCGATCCTCACCCAAAGCTTGGAATTGTCGATCACGCTGGTCACCACCTCACCCGCTTTGACCACATCACCGATCTTGACGTTGATGTTGCCCACATAACCCGCGATCGGTGCCACCACATTCTTGTAACCGAGGGTGGCCGCGGAGGCATTGAGTTTGTCGAAACTCTGGATCGCTTCGGTCACGTAATAATCGCGTTCCTTGGTGGAAACGGCCCCCTGTTCATTCAGGAAGATGTAGCGCTCGGCATTCACCCGATTCTTGCGCGCCTCCGCCGCATCCGCATTCACCGTGGCCCGCTGCTGCACCTGATCGAGGTTGAACAGCAGCTGGCCTGGACTCACCGCCTGGCCCTCCATGATCGGCATGTTGACGACGCGACCGCCGATCTCGGAGGCCAGCCGCACCTCCCGGATCGCCTCCAGGGTGCTCTGGTAATCCGCGGAATCCAGGGTCATCACCGGGCGCGGATTCACCAGCTGCACCTGGGGGGGCAGCGGAGCGGGGGGCTTGCCCTGGGCGCAGCCGGCCAGCCAGCCAACCGCCAGCAGGGCCAGCGTCGCGGGGATCGGAAAACGGGGGGTCACGCCGCGCATCAGGTTGAGCGGAACCTTACGTGAGGCGCCCGTCATCGCCGCCGCCGCCGGTGATACTCGGGATCGGGATTGGCGGCCCCCAGCTGCCGCACCGCCTCCAGCGCCATCCCCGCCCCCAGGCCGAAGGCCCCCAGCAGCACCGGGCTCCAGAAGACGGTGTGGGGGCTCAGTCGCACCGTGGTGGTGGCCACCATCGCCAGCAGGAAATGGCAGAGGGCCAGGAGCACCAGCCCGGCGATCAGGCCCGCCACCAGGATCCGGCCGCCGTTCATGCCTGCGCCGTGGTGAACCGCTTCATCACCACATAGAACACCGGCACCACAAACAGGGAAAGCACGGTGGCCACCGCCAGGCCGCCGAACACCACCGTGCCCAGGGAGGCCTGACCCCGGGCCCCCGCCCCGCTGGCCAGCACCAGCGGCAGGAAGCCGAACAACGACGAGATCGCCGTCATCAGGATCGGCCGGAAGCGGGAGCGGGCCGATTCCGCCGCCGCCTCCAGCGCCGTGGCCCCCTCCTCCATCCGCTGGTTGGCCATATCCACAATCAGGATGCCGTTCTTCGCCGCCAGGCCGATCAGCATCACCAGCCCCACCTGGGCGTAGATGTTCAGCACCTCGCCCCGGGCCGCCAGGAACAGCAGCGCCCCGAGCATCGCCGTCGGCACCGTCATCAGGATGATCAGCGGATCGGTGTAGCTCTCGTACTGGGCCGCCAGCACCAGGTAGGCGGTGAGGATGCCCAGGGCGAACACCACGATCGCCAGGGCGCCGGCCCGCAGCTCCTCCCGCGAGATGCCCGTCCAGTCGATCCCCACCCCCTGCACCCCGAGCTCCTCGAACTGGCGGCGGATGTCGCCGATTGCCTGGCCCGAGCTGCGCCCCGCCGCGGGCGTGCCCTCCACCAGGATCGAGCGGAACAGGTTGAAGCGCGGGATCACCGCCGGACCGGTCACCGGCTCGATCCGGATGAATTCCGCCAGCGACACCGGCTCGCCCGCACCGTTCTTCACGTACAGCGTGCGCAGGTTGTCCGGGCTGGCGCGGAACGTGTCGTCCGCCTGCACCAGCACCCGCCGCACCCGGCCCGCCTCAAAGGTGTCGTTCACATAGAAGGAGCCGATGTTGAAGCTGAAGGCCTGCATCGCGCTCTGGAAATCCACCCCCAGCGAGGCCATGCGATCCCGATCCACCAGGATCTGCAGCTGCGGCGCCTCCGGCGAGAACTGGGTGAACACCCGATCGAACAGGCCGCTGCCGTTGGCGTTGGCGATCAGCCGCTGGGCGCTCTCGAAAAATTGCGAATCCGCCAGCACCCCGCCGCTGCGGTTGAGCAGCTGCAGCTCGAAGCCGCCGCCGGTGCCGTACCCCGGAATCGCCGGCGGCTCGATCACGATGATGCGCGCCTCCTCGATCGCCGCCAGCTTGCGGTTCAGCCGCCCCACCATCGCCCCCACCGACTGCTCGGCCCCCGGCCGGTCGCTCCAGTTGCGGGTGCCGAAGAAGAACAAGCCCCGGTTCGGCGCGTTGCCGGCCAGGCTGGCGCCCCCGAACACCGCGGCGCTCTGGATGTCCTGCTCCTCCCGCAGGATCGCCGCCACCCGCTGGTTGATGCGGCGCATGTTCTCCAGGGAGCTGCCCTCCGGCGCCTGCACGATGCCGATCGCGTAGCCCTGGTCCTCCACCGGCACGAAGCCGGAGGCGATTGTGTTGAACGCCACCGCCGTGAGCGCGATGCCCGCCAGCAGGGCGCCCATGATCAGGGTGCGGTGCGACAGCACCCAGGCCAGGCCCCGCCCATAGCCGCGCTCCGCCCCCCCATACACCCGGTTGAAAGCGCCGAACAGCTCGGGCGTCGCCCAGCCGAGCAGGCCCCCCAGCGCCGCAAAGGCCAGCACCGCCAGCGGGTTCGCCACCCCCGCCAGCACCAGGCCCGCCACCGCGCCGCCCAGGCTGAAGGGCAGCCGCAGGGGCAGGCCGCTCAGCAGGCTCGCCCCGAAGCCCAGCACCAGCCCCGCGGCCAGCGCCCCGATCGCCCCCAGCGCTCCAGAGCCGCCGGCGGCCAGCAGGCCATACACGAACCCCACCGCCCCGCCGGCGATGGCGTAGGCACGCCGCCCCGGCGGATCCCCCTCCAGCGCCAGCAGCAGGGCCGAGAGCATCGGCGAGAAGGTGAGGGCGTTGAAGGTGGAGATCGCGATCGCAAACAGGATCGTGGCCGCAAACTGCCGGTAGATCGTGCCGGTGGCCCCCGGGAAGAACAGCACCGGCACGAACACCGCGAACAGCACCAACGTGGTGGCGATCACCGCGCCGAACAGTTCGTCCATCGTTCCTTTCGCCGCCGCCAGCGCGCCCAGGCCCGCCTGCTTTTTCGTGGCGGTGTTCTCGATGATCGTGATCGCGTCATCCACCACCAGGCCGGTGGCCAGCACCAGGCCAAACAGGGTGAGCTGGTTGAGGGTGAAGCCGAACACCAACACCCCCAGGAAGGTGCCCACCAGCGCCACCGGAATGGCAATCGCCGGCACCAATGTGGCCTTCCAGTCCTGCAGAAAAAGAAACAGCACCAGCACCACCAGGATCACCGCATCCCGCAGGGCGGAGCTGACGCCCTGGATCGAGGCACGCACAAAATCGGTGTTGTCGTAGATCTTCTCCATCACCATCCCCACCGGCATGGTGGTGGCGAATTCCCCCAGCACCTCCTCCACCCCACGGGAGACATCCAGGGCATTGCTGCCGCTCAGCTGGTAGATCGCCATCCCCACCGAAGGCACCCCCCGCAGGTCGCTTGCCTCCACCGCGAACGTCTCCCCCCCCAGGCTCACCCGGCCCACATCCCGCAGCCGCACCACGCCGCCATCGCCGGTGGCGCGCAGGATCAGATTCTCAAAATCGCTGGTGCTGCGCAGCCGGCCCTGCAGCTGCACGGTGAAGGTGTACTGCTGCCCCGGCGGCGCGGGGGCGCCGCCGATCTGCCCCACCGGCACCAGGCGGTTCTGGCTGCGCAGGGCCTGCACCACATCGCTGGCGGCGAGCTTGTTGGCCGCCAGGCGCGCCGGGTCGAGCCAGAGGCGGAAGGCCAGCTGGCGATTACCGAAATACTGCAGATCCCCCACCCCGGGCACCCGCCGGATCGCGTCGGTGAGGTTCTGATCCAGCAGACCGCTGATCGTTTCCAGGCTGTAGAGATTATTCGGATCTTCACTGGTAAAGTTATAAACAAGCAGAATCGAGTTGGAAGCCTGGTTCACGATGATCCCCGATTGCCGCACCTCCTCCGGCAGGCTCGGCTGGGCCAGCGCCACCCGGTTCTGCACATTCACCTGGTTGATGTCACCATCGCTGCCGCTGGCAAACGTCACCCGGATCGCGCTGGTGCCATCCGCCGCGCTGCTGGAGGCGATGAAGTCCATGTTCTCCACCCCGTTGATCTGCTGCTCCAGTACAGAGGTCACCCCCTGCTCCACGCTCACAGCGTCCGCACCCACATAGCGGGCGGTCACCTGCACCGTTGGCGGGGCGATGTCGGGCAGATTCTCGATCGGTAGGATCGGGATTGCGATCAGGCCAGCGATCACGATCAGCAGGCTGCAC
>JBIIND010000159.1:0-4739 GCA_044337665.1 Cyanobium sp. | reverse complement strand
CGCGGCCCTCACCGTGCTGCTCATGCTGCTGCTGGGGACCAGCGTGCTGCTCGCTCTCCGGGCCGGCGCCCACGACGACCTGCTGGTGCCATGAAGCCCCCCACCCCGCGCCCGATTCCCTGGCTGGGCCTCTGGGCGCTGCTGGCCTATGGCGTGCTGTTCGCGCCGATCGCGGTGATCGTGCTGTTCAGTTTCAACGCCCCCCGGGGCCGCTTCAACCTGCTCTGGCATGGGTTCAGCCTGGAGGCCTGGACCCATCCCCTGGCGGTGCCGGCCCTGTGGCAGGCGTTTCTCACCAGCGTGCAGCTGGCCCTGCTGGCGGGGCTCCTGGCCACGGGGCTCGGCCTGCTGATGGCCCTGGCCCTGGCCCGCCGGCGCCTGCCCGGGGCGGGCTGGATCGAACTGCTGCTCGTGCTTCCCCTCACCAGTCCGGAGATCGTGCTGGGTACCGCCCTGCTGGGCCTGTTCGTGCGCCTGAATCTGCCCCTCGGCTTCGCCAGCCTGCTGCTCATCCACACCCTGTTCTGTCTGAGCTACGCGGCGCTCACCCTCAAGGCTCGCCTGAGCGGCTTCGACTGGACCCTCGACGAGGCGGCCCAGGATCTGGGGGCATCGCCGCTGCGCTCCTTCCTGTGGGTGACCCTGCCGTTGCTCACCCCGGGGCTGCTGGCGGCGGTGCTGCTCTCCTTCTCCCTCTCCTTTGACGACTACGTGATCACGCTGTTCACCGGCGGGTCCACCCTCACCTTCCCCCTCTACATCGCCGGCAGCCTGCTGCGGGAGATCCCGCCCCAGATCCATGTGCTCTCCACCCTGGTGCTGCTGGTGAGCCTGGCGCTGCTGGCGCCGAGCCTGCGCCGACCCATCAGGCCGGCAGAAAGTCGTTGATCCGCAGATCGGGCCGGCGCAGCAGGGCGAAGAGGGTGCCGGCGTTGCCGCGGCAAACCCGCAGGTCCCCATCCAGCACGGTGATGTCCAGCCAGGCGGGGAAGCTCTGGCGCACCTCCCGCAGCAGCTGGAGGCGGGTGTCGCCGAAGCGCGGGCCCAGCCAGCCGCCCCGCTCGAAGCGCACCGTCACCCGCTGGCAGGGGGCGTCGTCGTCCTGGGGGGCCGGGTCGATGGCGATCGCCGCCTGCACGGCGATGCCCGCCACCGGCGCCAGCGGACCGGCCAACCGCAGCAGGTTCATGCCCCGGCCCCGCTCCGGGTCGAGCAGCTGCAGATTCTGCAGCCAGGGGGCGACGGCGAGATAGGGCAGGGCGCTGCTGCTCCAGCGCAGCTCCCATACCCCCTGCAGCAGGCTGGCGTCCCGTCGCAGGTCGGCGGGGCGCTGGGCCTCCAGCCGCTCGATCCGCGCCCGGATGTCGTCCCCACGGACCGATGGGCCGGCGGGGTCGCGCAGCAGCGCCAAAAGGGCTTCGCGGTCGTCCTGGGGAGAAGGGGATGGGGTGGCGGCTTCCGGCATGGTTCGTCTCATCCCAGGGCAAGGCGCGTGAGCAGCTTGGCTTCCCGGCCCTGCAGCGTCATCAGGCCCCAGCGCACATCCCATGGAGCCAGACCATAGAGGCGCACCATGGCCGCCAGCAGCTCGGGGGGGGTGAGCGTGTTGGTGAGGAAGCCATACCACTGGTCGGCTGGCAGGGAGAAGAAGGTGGCGAAGTGATGGCGCAGCCGCGCCTCGTCGAAGCGCATCAGCTTCTCCAGCCCGAACCGGAAGAAGGCCTGCTTCCAACGCAGGGCCGGCGGCCAGAGCCCCTGCCAGGCCTCCCGGGCCAGGGCATCCCCCTCCAGACCGCGGCCGAGTCCGGCGGCGACGGCGTCGGCCAGGTGGGGGGCCCGCCGCAGCAGGCCCCCCACCATGTAGCCGGAGGCCGGATGCACCAGGCCTCCGGCCCCGCCGAAGCCCACCACCCGCTGGTGCAGATCGGGCAGGGGCGGATTCATGGGAAAGAGGCAGAACTCCTCATGGATCACCTCCTCCACGGCCACGCCCCGATGGGCGAGCCGTTGGAGGAGGCGGGCCTGGAGCGTGGGGAAGGGCAGCGGAGGCGCCAGGGCGAGGGAGGTTTCCTCCACGAAGAAGATCCCCTCCCCCAGATCCATGGCGTAGAGGAAGGTGGGGGGCTCGCGCCGCTCGGCCTCGCTGAGGTGATCGCAGCGGTAGTCCATGAACACGAACTGCCCCGGCGCGATCGGATCGGCGCTGAAGCGCCCCACGATCCCGTAGGCCGCCTGGCCCGCCACCGGGCCATCGCGGTCGCGCTGCACGAACACCGGATCGTGGCCCGTGGCATCCACCACCAGGCGGGTCCGCAAGTGGGCCCCTTCGGCCGTGGTGACGCGGGAGCCCCCCGGGTCGTGGTGGAGGGCGGTGGCCCGGCCCCGGTGCCAGGTGACACCGGCCCGGGCGCACCGCTCCAGCCAGTGGCCCTGCAGGGCGGCCTTGTCGAAGAGGCCGTAGTCGCGGCCATGGCGGATCAGCCCCGGCTCGGGGCCCCCCGGACCGAAGTGACTCACGGTGTCGCTCCAGCGATGGGAGAGCAGGTGGGCGATGCCCAGGGCATCCACCTCCCCGGCCCAGATGCCGTAGGTGTTCGTCCAGGGGGTGGCCGGATCCACGGGCGCCAGGGCCGCCACGCGCAGGCCCCGCTCCCCCAGCTCCGCGGCGATGGCCAGGGCCGCCGGGCCGGCGCCGATCACGAGCCCATCGCCACTCCAACCCTGCTGCTCCTCGCCAGCGCCCACGGTGTCAGCTCAGGATTTCGAGGCCATCCTCCCCCTCCCCGGCGCCCGGGTTGGCCGCGGGGAGGGTCTCCTCCCCCGGGCGCAGGGCGCGGGCCATCGCCTCCAGGCGTGTGGCCATCGCCCCGCTGGTGGGGCAGGGATCCGTGCGGCTCCGTCCCCGGGCTTGCAGCAGATCCCCCAGCAGCGCGAGCTGCTCCAGCGCCGATTCCCGCTCCAGTGGGGTGTGGTGGAGGTTGGTGAAGGCGTCCCGATAGGCCTCCTCCACCTCCCGGGCCGCCTCCTCACCGCTGGCTCCCTCCGCCCCCAGGCGACGATCCAGCAGCCCGTCCGCCAGCAGGGCATCGGCCAGGCTGACGCCGCTCCAGAACGTGGCGTCCCTTGGGGGTTTGTCGCGCAGGTCCGCCACCAGGCGGCGGGCCTCCCCGATGGCGGCGGCGTCCGCGGGCTCCCCGAGCCCATGCACCGCCAGGAGGGCGAGATGGTTGAGCCGGCAGTAGGGATCCGCCCCACGGGCGCGGCCGTAGGCCTCCAGGCTCGCGTGGAGGGGCTCCATCACGGAGTCCAGGGCTTTCTTGCCGATGGGGCCTGGGGTGGCGTTCAGGCTCCGGGCGCGGAGGGCCGCCAACCGCTTGTAGGCGCTGCCGAGCAGGGCCTGCCACTCGGAGGGCCCGGCGGGGGTGCCGGGAGGAGCGGCGGCGGCTGGAGGGCCGCTGGGTCCGGGGGAGGCCATCGGAATCAGCGCCTCCAGCCGTTCGATGGCGGCGAGGACCCGGGGCTCATCGTTGGACTGCTCCCCGAGGCGGACCTCCAGGTTGGCCAGTTGCTCCAGGGCGCGGATGGGCAGCCCATCGCTGCCCTGGTGGTGGCGAATGGCCTCCCGGTAGTAGCGGCAGGCCTCTTCCCGGTGGGAGCCCCCAAAGGCGGCGTGGACATCCGCCAGGGCCATGGCAATCTCCGCGTTGCCCAGCAGGGACTCGGGGTCGGGACCCAGAAGGCTCGGCAGATCGGCCAGGACGGGATCAGCGTCGCCGCCCGGATCGGTGCGCCGGCTGATCCGCAGCTCCAGTCGCCTGAGCTGATCGATCACCTCGATCGGGGCGACCGGTTCCCAGGGCTTCTCCCCCCCTGGGGAGGGTGGGGCGTCCTGGCTGCCGGGCCCATCCTCCGGGGTTTCCAGTTGGTAGGCCGGATCGCCATAGGCCTGATAGGCCCCCCAGGTGTTGCTGGTGGGCACGGCGTCATGGGATTGCTTTCGGGCCTGGAAGACGGCATCCCCGAAACCCCGGCCGTCGAGCATCGCCCCGTAGAAGGTCTTGGCGAACACCTCGGCGGCCCGGTCATCCACCGCCCAGCCGCAGGCCACCACGGCGCGCACGCCGATCTCGATGAGCTGCCTGGCCACGCTGGCGGCCAGCAGGTTGAAGGCCACCGGCTCGCGTTTCACGGTGCCCAGGTGGCAGCAATTGAGGAACACCAGATCGGGCACCACCTCCATCGCCTCAATCTCGGCGGCGGTGATCAGGATGCCGCCGGAGAGCACCACGCCACTGCGCCGGTCGCCCTGGCGGGTGGGGTGCTCATACACCCCATGGCCGGCGATGTGGAGCACGCGGTAGGGCTGGAGATAGAGCTTGTTGATCACATCCACCCCGTTTTCCTCCTCCAGGGAGAGCTGGCAGGCGTAGCCGTGCCCCTCCAGCAGCGCCGTCACCGCCTCCGCCTCCTGGCGGGCTCCATCCAGGCTGGCCAGCCCCTGGGAGTCGTGGTTAGGGCTCTCGCCGCGGAAGACGGAGTAGAACCCGTCACTCTTGGGGTTGCCGATCACATAGGCGCTGCGGCTGGTGGCCTGGCGCACCCGCTGGCGAAAGCGGGGGGATTGGAGCTGGCGCACCATCGCCAGCCGCAGGGCCAGGGGCTGGCTGTCCGCGCGCAGCAGCTCCCAGGGCAGGTTGGCCGTGGTGTCATCCAGCACCAGCACCAGCTGATCCAGACCC
>JBIIND010000359.1:0-2652 GCA_044337665.1 Cyanobium sp. | reverse complement strand
CCTGCGGATCAGGGTTTCGAGCTCATCTTTCTTGTAGAAGCCCTGCACCTCGCGTGGTGGATAGCGCAGGTCATCCCAGAGGCGATGGCGGTAGCCGTTGGAGAGGAAGATGATCGGCCGCTGGCCGTAGCGCTGCTGGAGGGCGTTGGCATAGAGCTCGGCCTGGTGCTGGCCGTCCATCGGATCGCGGCGGCTGCGCTTGGCCTCCACCAGGGCCAGCGGTTTGCCGTCATCCCCCCAGAGCACGTAATCCACGAAGCCGGTGCCGGTGGCATTGGGCAGGCCCTGCACTTCGTGCTCATGGGTGCAGCTCTGGCCGTGCACCCAGCCCGCTTCTTCCAGGTAGTGGTCGATGTAGCCGCGGCTGTCGACCTCCAGGAGGGAGGTGTCGGGCTGGGCAGCGGCGGCGTTGGCCTGGCGCAGGGCGGTGATCTCCTGGCGCAGGCGATCGAGTTCCTCCTGGGAGGCGAGGGTGGCAAGGCGTTGATCGCGCAGCTGGCCATCGCGCTCGGCCAGTTGTTCCACCAGGGCCTGCAACTGCTCGCGGCTCTGGGCCTGCTGGGTGGTGGTGGCGTCGCGGCTGGGGAGGAGCTCGGGATCGAAGCGGCAACCGCGCAGGCGCTGGGGGTCGCGGCCGTAGGTGAGGGCAAACCAGCGCAGCACCTGAAACAGCTCCCGGGCGGCGGTGACCGCATCACCGGGGCGGATCGGATCGCTGCGATGCACGGCCTTGTTGCCGAGATCCTTGAGCAGGCGAAAGCGGGCCATCTGCTCGCCGGCCAGGTCCGTGAAGGCCCGGGCGTACATCAGATCCGCCAGCGTCTGGGCGGCGAAGGGGCGCTGCAGCTGGGCATCGTTGGTGTAGATCCAATCCACCAGCAGCTCGATGGTGCGACGGGCGTAGAAGCAGGCGGTGCGGGGATCGGAGAGGGCACACTGCTCAACCCTCTGTGCCTCCTCGTGAAGCTCAGGCCACTGGCTGGCGATCAGGGCGTACTGGGAGCTCATGGACTGGCCTCCTCTCCAAGCCGGCTCTCGGCCTCAATCGCCGCAGTCACATAAGCCTGAAGACCGTGGAGTAGCGGAGGCCAGCTGCGGCGATCAGGGGCGTCTTCCAGCGGCAGGTCGTCGTATCGGAACACGCTCCCGAACGGCGTCAGGCTTTGCAAGGTCTCAAACGACTCCGGCAAGGGCAAGCCATGACTGATCAGCAGATCGAGCAGCAGACCGATGTTGTGACTGCGCGGGTAGTCGTGCCCATAGAGCGCCAGCAGCGCCTTGATCAGCTTTTCAGCCGCCTGCTGGGCGTGATAGCCGAGCGTCTCGTCGTTGATGGTTTGATCATCCAGCAGCTTGTCAAGCACGGCCAGGTCCTGAGAGGCCTTGCGCTGCAGCAGGCGTGCCTGTTCAGAGCGAGTCATGGAGTACCCGTCCCTCACGGTGCGCGGCGTACTCGAGCGTCCCGGGGATCTGGGAGCGCTCGTCGAAGCGAGCCTGGCTGGTCACAACCAGATCCACCGACATCAATACGCCCCGCAGTGCCTTCTGCAGGCGCACGGTTTCGCTGTAGCGGCTGGTGAGTTCGGGCTTCACCACCAGTAGATCAAGATCGTTGGCGGCGGCCAGTTCACCCTGGGCTGCCGAGCCAAAGGCAATCAGCCGCAACGGCGAGGCTGCCGCAACCAGACGGTTCACCACGTCGTTGACTTTGTCAGCCGTGACAGCCCAGGCCTGGCCCGGAGCCCCAGTGGCAACAGAAGGAGTGGCTTGGGTCATGGGGCTGAGGCAAGCGGCCGGACGACGTGCCCGGAACTGAGACCAAGGCTGGTAGGCCACTTCACGATTCTGCCTCCAGTTGTCGTTCCAGCGACTGGCGAATCAGGCCCATAGCATAAGGAGTCTCACCCAGGCTGGCGACCCCAATCTCCACCTCGCCATTGCCCCAGCGGCCGACGGCGGCCACGTTCTTGGCGATGCCCTTGGGGTCGTCCTGTTCCGCGAAGGGCATGTTGAGGCTGAGGCGCAGCCGCTTGGCCTGGGGGACGATGTTGACCACCTCCTGGCTCACGTTTGGATCCAGCGCCCGGATGCGGACATCCAGTAGGTCGAAGACCGCCCGGATCTGGGGGTTGGCCAACTTGGGATGGTCGTCGAGGCTGCAACCAGCGGCCTCGCGGCAGCGCCCCAGCGCTTCAGCACCCTCATTGCCGACATGAGACGCAGAAGACTCGCGCGGGAAAGGTCCGTCTGGTGGCCATTCCCCTGTTGCAGCGATGCCAGTCACGGCGGGGGGCTGGGCCATGATCCAGAAGGCTTCCAAGGTCGACGGAAAGACCGGGGACGTGAAGCTCAGCGCACTGGATTCTTCCGTTAGGTTTGTGTAATGGTGGTCTCATTCCCCATTCCCGTTCCAGTCTGCGCCCCAGTGGTCCCTGTCGCCCATCGCTGGGATGTGCTGGCTCGGCTCTCTGCGGATGCCAGCGTTCTCAAGGCGATGGGGCTTTCACGCAGTGCCATGTTCGGCTCGTTTGCGCGTGATCAGCCGATACGGCCGGACAGTGATGTGGATCTGCTGGTGAGCTTTCAGGCTGGCCGCAAAGACTTTGACGCCTACCTGGAACTCGTGGATCACCTGGAAATGCTTCTGGCCAG
>JBIIND010000003.1:0-16063 GCA_044337665.1 Cyanobium sp. | reverse complement strand
AGTCGGTCTGGGAGAGATCGGTGCCCGCCAGGATTCCGCTGGGATCCCGCTGCAGCCAGCGCAGGGGGCATTCCAGTTCGCTCAGAATCAGCCACGCCGCCGCCAGATCCCAGATCTTGGGGGTGGCCTCCAGGGCAGCGACGGTCTGCCCCATGGCCACGCTCACCAGGTTGAGGCTTGCGACCCCGAGCATGCGGATCTTGCCGGGGAAGCGTTGGTCGGGAAGCTTCTGGAGCACGCCGATCGAACGGCTGCAGAGGGATGCGCAGCCTGCGGGGCGGGATTGCCGCGATGGGGGGTTCAGGAACCTTCCGTTACGCCAGGCACCCCGTCCGCGAATCGCCACAATGCGCTGGCGCAGGGGCGGGACGTCCAGCACCGCCAGCACCGGCACCCCTTCCTGGAAACGCGCCATGGAGATGGCCCAGTAGGGGATGCCGGCGGCGAAGTTGGTGGTGCCGTCGAGCGGATCGACCACCCAGTAGGCCTCGCTGGCGGGGACGCGCTGATCACCCTCCTCGCTCAGTACACCATCGTCTGGGAAGAGGTCGGACAGGCCGCTGACCAGGGCGGCATCGCTCCAGCGGTCGCACGCGGTGATCAGGGTGCCGTCGGCTTTGAGGTCGGTGACCATATGCCCGAAATCGGCCCGCTGTCTCTCCGCCACCCGATCCACCAGGGCGTGGAGGGCGGGATGGATGCTGGGATCGGGAAGAAGCGTCATGCCCCCACCTCCACCGCCAGCACCCGCTCGAGGGAACGACGGGTGTCCTGGCGAAACTGGCGGACGTTGACCCGATCCAGCAGCAGCAACGCCAGGGTGGCGACGAGCACTTCCACGCCAAGCACCAGGGCATAGGCCGGATAGGCACCTTCAGCGAAGGGGAGGCGACGGCCCAGATCAAGCAGACCGCCACCGGCCAGCTTGCCGAGGGCCCGGGACATCGCCTGGGCGAGACCCCAGACCCCAACGAAGGTGCCGGCGACCTGGGGGAGGGTGAGATCGAGCATCAGGCAGAGAGCACTGTTGGTGCCGATGCCGGCCGCCAGTCCGAAAAGGAGCATCACGGTGCGCAACAGAGGGGGGCTGCCCGTCAGACCGCAGAGGAGGAGCAGCACCAGGGTGGCGATGATCAGCTGACAGCCCAGACGGGCGGTGGGGAGTTTGCCAAGCCGGGGCACAATCCAGAACCCCGCGAGCAGAAGCCCGAGGAGGGTACCGACCCCCCAGAAGGCGTTGAGCTGGGTGCGGGCGGCGATGGAAAGGCCGAAGACCTGCGCGCCGTAGCCCTCCAGGATCGGATCCTGGAGGAACAGGCCCAGGGTGAACAGGATCAGGAAGGAGAAGAACACGAGCACCTGTCGACTGGAGGTGATCAGTTGCCAGGCCTGGGACAGGGTGACCTTGTCCTCACGGGGAGAGGCGGCCGGGGAGGAAGGAAGAGGCAAGGGGCGGATCTCGCCGGGTTCCATGCCCCAGGTGGCGACAACGGCCAGGACCATCACAACGACGGCCACCGTGGCCATGAACCGCATCAGCACCGGCTCAAGCACGGACGGGTCGGCGATTCCATCGAGACGGCGCAGGCTGAGGCTGATGGCGATCGCGCCGATGACGATTCCAACGGTGAGCATGCACCAGATGATGCCGACGGCGCGGGGCCGCTCCGCTTCGGTGGTGCGATCGATGACCAGGGCCAGGTACGGGGTGGAGGCCAGGGAGATGGCCAGCCCGTAACACGCGAAGAGGCCGCAGAGGGCGGCGATGGCGAGGGCCAGCTGGGGCTGGCTGCCGTCCCGTAGAAGCCTTCCCACGTGGAAGATCAGCGGCACGGAGAGCACTGCCAGGGTGCAGAACAGGGCCGTGCCCGCCCACACATAGGGGACACGGCGACGACCCCTGAAGGGGTGGCTGTCAGAGAGCTGACCAAAAAGAACCCGCGAGGGGGCGACGAACTGCTCGAAGGCGAGGGCGCCGCCGACGAGCAGACCGGGGAAAGCCAGTTCGCTGATCATCACGCCGTTGAACATGCCGGCGAAGACGACCGCGAGAGCCCCGAGACAGGCCTGGAACAGCCCCAGGCGCAGCGTGGCGGGCAGGGAGAGGCTGGAGTTCGGAGCGCGCAAGGGCGTCAGCGGGTCGGCTTGGGGGTGGTTTCGGCGTTGCAGGCCGGCAGAAGGGGGTTGGGCTCCACCGGAACCTGGCTGGAGGCTTCCGCCGCCGGCCGGGCGGCCGGGAGGTTGGGACGGGGACAGATGGCGATCTGATCCAGCCCGGTGAAGCGACGCAGACGGGCCAGGCTGACGTTGTAGTCAGCGATCGCGGCCGACCAGCGCACTTCGGCCTGGGTGAGGTCGCGCTGGGTATCGACCACCTCCCTCTGGGTGGTGACGCCAGCCTGGAAGCGCAGCCGGGCGAGGCGCAGCGATTCGCGGGCGGAGAGCACCTCACGGGAGGTGGTGGTGATGTTGCGGTTGTTCTGCTCCAGCGTGTAGAAGTTGCCCTCCACCTCCCGGCGGATCTGATCGCGCTTTTCGGCGAACAGGAAGCGGTTCTCCTGGGCCCGTTGTTTGCCGGCGCGATATTCGGCGCGAGCACGACCACCGTCGAAAAGAGTCCAGCTGAAGTTGAGGCCCACGGCGTTATCCACACTCCAACCCTCTGACTCGGCGGTGGACTGACCCACGCCGATGCCCCGGTAACCGTAGGTGCGACCGCCGGAGAAGGTGTTGAAGATGCCGAGCAGGGGCTGCACCCTGGCCAGGGATTGATTGGCGGTGCTGTTGGCGATCGAGATGTCGAGCAGTAACTGATCGAGTTCCTCGCGGAAGGCGTAGGCCGCGACGATGCTCTCCTGCAGGGAGGGCAACCAGACGCCCACCGGCCGGGAGGGATCCTTCGCCGTGGGCGTTACGTCCTGGGGCAGATCCAGGAGGGCCGCAAGGTTGCGGCGGGCGACGGCCTGGCCGATGCCGGTGGAGCTGTTTCCCAGCAGGGCGTTGGTGAGCAGCTGCTGGTCGCGGGCCAGCTGGGTCTCCGCCTCCAGCACCTCCAGCTTGGTGGCCACCCCCGCCTGGAAGCGGGCCCGGGCATCCCGCAGGCTCACCAGGGAGGCCCGCACGGATTCCTGGCCAATGCGCACCTGCTCGTCGGCCTTCTGGAGATCGAAATAGGCCTCCGCCACCTGCAGGCGGAGCTCGCGCAAGCCAATCAGATATTCGTTCTTGGCCTTCTCATAGCGATCGCGGGCCACCGCAATCGCCGGCGTACGGGCGGGATCGATCAGGTTCCAGTTGAGCTGGAGATCCGTGTCCATCAGCAGGATGCTGGTCCGGGTCAGGGGCGTCTGGAACCGGGCCCCCGCATCGAAGTTCTCCCCAGCGCTATAGGCCGGGAAGTTGCGGGCGTTGAAGGTAAGGGTGGGATACCAGCGCGAGATCTCGGCCCTGAGTGCCGACTGGGCCTGGTCAACGCGACTGCCAAGAGCCTTGAGATTGGGGTTGTTGACTTCCGCGAGGGTCTCCGCATCGGGGAGGCCCAGGGGCCGCAGCTCGCGGATGCGGACCTGCTCGGGGCGCACCGGCAGGGCAAGGGACGGGGGGGCGGCGAGGTCGCGCTCGGAGGCGGGAAGCTGGGTGGCCGCCGGGGGCAGCACCGAGGGGTCGGAGCGAGGCCGGTCGCCCTTGATGGTGGGGGCCAGGGGAATCGACTGGCGGATGGCCGCCCCGGCGGGATCCTCGGGATTGACTCCGGGGAGCACGGGGGCTGGCGCCGGGGTGGGAGCGGCCGCAGGGAGGTTTTCCGCGAGAGCCCGGACGGTCAGGCCGGGGGTCACCATCAGCGCAGCGAGCAGAAGATGGCGGGGATTCACGTCGGAAACCGAAGAAGCCGCCTGAGCTTAGGCATCAGCACCAGCCCTGCCGAGGCAGACGGCCACCAGATCGTCCGCACCCCCGATCAGGCGCACCGGCACCGGCAGCTGTTCACGCAACCACTCCAGCGTGCGGTCGTCCAGGAACACCGGCTCCCCCTCCCGCAGCATCACCCGCGGCAGCAGCAGTTCCTCGCCGAGATCCCTTCCCCGCAGACCTTCGAGCAGGTCGGAGCCGGTGAGGAGCCCCGTGACCACCTGCTCCTGTCCCCAGTAGGGGCTGGGGAGGCCATGCAGCAGCAGCTCCAGATCCTTCACCCGGTTGAGGCGCTCCACCGCCGGCTGCAGGGCGCCAGACACCAGATGGCCCACCACCCAGCTGAACCGCCGGGGGCTGGGGATCGCCCTGGGCAGGGCCTCTGTAGCCGCCTCCAACTCCTCAAGAAAGGCCCGGATGCTGCCGACGCCATTCTCCCGTTGGGGAAGATCCTCGTAGCTGGCCCGGGGCGGCAGGGGGCGACCCGCGATCAGGTACCACTCGTCGGCAAGCCAGGCAAAGCGGCTGCCCAGCTCCTGACGGAAGCGGCGCTGCAGCGGTTCCACCGCGTCGATCACCTCCGCCGCATCCGCGGGGGTGACAGGGCGCAGGGAATCACCCGCCGGGCGGAAGCGGGTGAGGCCGACGGGCACGATGGCGGTGGAAAGCACGGCGGGCCAGTCACCCGCCCCGTGGCGAGCCAGGTCGGTGAGGGTGCGCTCCAGGGCGGCCCCATCGTTGAGACCAGGGCAGACCACCACCTGGGCATGGATCTGCAGGCGGCGCTCGGCGAACCAGACCAGCTGGTCCAGCAGCAGCGCGGCACGCGGATTGACCAGCAGACGACTGCGCAGCTCCGGATCGGTGGCGTGAACGGACACGTACAGGGGGGAGAGCCGCTGCGCCTCGATTCGCTGCCAGTCGGCGGCGGTGAGGTTCGTGAGGGTGAGATAGCTGCCGTAGAGGAAGCTCAGCCGGTAGTCATCGTCCTTGAGGTAGAGGCTGCCGCGGCGCCCCGGCGGTTGTTGGTCGATGAAACAGAACGGGCAGTGGTTGTTGCACTGGCGCAGGCCATCAAACAGGGCTTCGCTGAATGCCAGGCCCAGGCCCGCATCCGCCTCCTTTTCCAGCTCCAGCCTGTGCTGGCCGCCGTCCGGATCCTCCACCTCCAGCACCAGCTCCTCCTCGCAGCAGAGCACCTGCAGGTCAATCAGGTCCCGGGGGCGAACGCCATTGATGCTGAGCAGCCGGTCACCCGGCTGAAAGCCCAGCTCCTCACCAATTGAACCAGGCTCCACCTCGGCGACCAACGCGGGCTGGGGCAGACGCGGTTGCTCACCCCCAGCGGCCCTGGCCTCGGCCTCGGCCAGGGCGATGCCTGCGGAGGGTTCATTCCACACGGGATGTTGACGGGATCTCTCCCCAGTCTGCTGAGCGTGGGCCCGAGCCGGGTGTCAGCCAACCGGACCCTCGCTGGCGCGGAAGAACAGGAGAATCACCAGACCGAAGAGCAGGCGGTAGCCGACAAACACCCAGGTGCTGTGGTTCTGCAGAAAGCGCAGTAGCCAGGCGATCGCCATCCAGGAGACCGCCGCCGCGGCGCTGACGCCGAGCAGGGTGGGAAGCAGCCCGCCATTGGCCGGTTGCTGGATGGCCTCGCGCAGTTCGACCAGGCCCACGAGGGTGATCGCGGGGATGCCGAGCAGAAAGGAAAAGCGTGCCGCGGCAGGGCGCTGCCAGCCATCGAAGAGGGAGGCGGTGAGGGTGCTGCCGGAGCGGGAGACCCCTGGCACCAGGGCGAGGGCCTGGGCCGCGCCCACCAGAAGGCCGTCGCGGACGGCGACATCGCGCAGCTGGCGGCGGCGGCCCCCCATAAGCTCGGCAAGCGCGAGAAACACCGCCATCACGATCGAGACGACCGCGATCGAGGTCATGCTGCGCAAGGGGGAAGACTCGTAGCCTGGAACCCAGATCTTCAACGCCAGACCCGCCATCAGGATCGGCACGGTGCCCAGCGCAATCGCCACGCCGAGGCGCGCCGAGGGATCGCGCCACTGCTGATGGCGGAAGGCCCGGGCGACGCCCCGTCCAACCTCGGCCAGATCGTGGCGGAAGTAGGCGAGCACCGCGACGATGCTGCCCAGCTGGATCACGGCGGTGAAGGCGATCCCGGGGTCCCCCCAGCCGAGCAGCACGGGCACCACCTTGAGGTGTGCGGTGCTGCTGATCGGCAGAAACTCGGTGAGCCCCTGCACGATCCCCAGAACCAGGGCATGCCAACAGGCTGCTCCCAGGGAAAGAGGTTCCGCGGCGGCGTTGATCGACATGCCCCGGAGGCAGACTTCGCCAGACCCTATGGCGGGGTGGGGGAGAGCGCCAAGCCCGAAACCCCCTAAGGTTGGCCATCTTTCTTCACATCCCAGGTGATCGGGGTTCCCTCCAGCCTCCCCAGTAGTCGTGCGCGCCTGCTTCCCCCGGCCGTCGAGCCGCCTGCGCTGCCGGCGCTCGCCTGGCCCGCGCACCTGACCCTGCCCCTGGTGGCCGCCTTTCTGGTGGCCGTGCCGGTCTTCCTCCAGGCGCCCTGGGTGCGGATCGCGCCCATGGCAGCCACCCTCTTCACGCTGCCGCTGGTTGCCCTGGGGGTTGGGCTGGAGCAGCGCGCCCGTGGGCCGTTGCGCCCCCTTGGGGTTCTGCTGGTGGGCTTCGCGGGCAGCTGGTTGGGGGGAAGCCTCTTCTGGGGATGGTTCCGGCTGCATCCGCTCTGGCATCTGCCGATCGAGGCGTTTGCCCTTCCCCTGGCCCTCGCCGGCCTGGGAAGCCGTTGGCGTCTGGCGGCCAGTTTCTACCTGGCGTCGTTGCTCGGCACCGCCGCCACCGATGCCGTCATGGCCGCGGGCGGGCTGATGGACTTCTGGCCCCAGGTGCTGGCGGCGTCCCCGGCTCAGGCGCCTTCCCTCCTCCAGGAGGCGGCCTCAGCCGTATTGCGGCCTGGACCGCTGACCTTGATCGCCCTCGGCGCAGCTTCACTGATCGCCCTCTGCCTGGGGCTCTGGCGGCGTGGCAGCCGGGAGGGCCGGGTGGCGGCCGCAACCCTGGCCACCACCCTGGCGGTGGATGGACTTTTCCTTGTGGCCGCCGCCCTTGCCCCGCGCCTCAGCGGACTGATCTGAGCCAAGCGATCCTGCCCCTGGGGATCTGAAGAACTGCAAAAGACGGGGAACCGGCCTGGATCGCCCGTGGGGCGGTCTGTAACGTTGTGGGACTGCAGGGAGCGCTCCGGCGACCCCTGACTCCGCCTGTAGACCTGCAAAGGCCTTGGCGGCCGGCTCCCCCGGGATCCGGACCCTGATTTCTCTCCCGCCTTTTCCTTCTCTGGAGTGTCGTGATGAAGCGGCTGCTTGCCTGGTTGATGAGTGGTGTGGTTCTGGCCGGTCTGCTCTTCGGCCTGCTGCTGCCTGGACCCGCCTACGCGGAGGGAGATCTCCGCAACCTGGCGGATGACAAGATCGCGGAACGGGGCGACAAGGTGGATCTGAACAACTCCTCCGTGCGTCGCTTTCAGCAGTACCCGGGGATGTACCCCACCCTGGCCGGCAAGATCGTGCTCGGAGGTCCTTACACCGCTGTGGATGATGTGCTGAATCTTGACCTCACGGATCGCCAGAAAGAGTTGTTTGAGAAATACAAGGACAATTTCACGGTCACCCCCCCTTCGATCGCCCTCAACGAAGGCTTTGATCGCATCAACGACGGCCAATACCGCTGATTGCGCCGAACGGGCCTCCGGGGTGCCCGTGCCTTTCGGTGGGGTTGTCCTGGTCGGGACAGCCCCTTTTTTTGTCTGCTTTTCGCCAACGGATGGCCAGTGCTCCCATAGGCTCGGCAGCAGCGGGACCGAAGGATGGCTAGGCAACCTTCCTCCCAGGCCGTGACGCCCGACCCTCTGGCGTCCGACTGGGACGTGTTGGTGGTGGGAAGCGGGGCCGCCGGTCTGATGAGCTGCCTGGAACTGCCCACCGATCTGCGGGTTTTGCTCCTCAGCAAGAGCGCGGCCCCCCGCTCCGCCAGCCGCTGGGCCCAGGGGGGAATTGCGGCGGTCACCCGTCCCGAGGACAGCCTCGCCAGCCATGAGGAGGACACCCTGCGCGCCGGCGCTGGCCTCTGCGAACCCGCAGCGGTCCGGCTCCTGGTGAGCCAGGCCCCCGCCTGCGTGGAGCGGCTTGTCGCGCTGGGCATGGACTTCGATCGCCACGGCGATCACCTGAGCACCACCCTGGAGGCGGCCCACAGCCACCGCCGCGTGCTCCATGCCCAGGACCGCACCGGTGGGGCGTTGGTGGACGCCCTGGAGCGGGAGGTGCTGCGGCGGCCTGGCCTGGTGCAACGCAAGGGGCTCCTGGCCCTGCAGCTCTGGATCGAAGCCGGTCGCTGCATCGGGCTGCAGGTGCTGGATGGGGAGCGGCTGCGCTGGCTGCGCGCCGGGGCCGTGGTCCTGGCCAGCGGCGGCGGGGGCCACCTGTTCGCCCACACCACCAACCCCACCCAGTCCAGCGGCGATGGGGTGGCCATGGCCTGGAGCAGTGGGGCGGAAGTGCGCGACCTGGAGTTTGTCCAGTTTCACCCCACCGCCCTGATGCTGCCGGGGGCCCCCCACTTCCTGATCAGCGAGGCGGTGCGCGGAGAGGGGGCGCGGCTGTGCGATGCCTCCGGAGCGAGTCCGGTGGCGGGCCTGGCCGGCGGTGACCTCGCCCCCCGGGACCAGGTGAGCCGGGCCCTGGCCCGCTGCCTGCAGCGTCAGGGGGTGGAGAACCTCTGGCTGGATCTTCGGCCGGTGGGGCGCGAGCGACTGGAGCAGCAGTTCCCCACGATCCTGGGACGCTGCCGGGCCCTGGGCCTGGAGCCCACCGCCGCTCCGATCCCCGTGGCTCCGGCGGCCCACTACTGGATGGGCGGCATCACCACCGACCTGGAGACCGCCACCTCGATCCCCGGTCTGCACGCCGTGGGGGAAGTGGCCAGCACGGGCGTGCATGGCGCCAACCGACTGGCGAGCAATTCGCTGATGGAGTGCCTGGTGTTCGCCCGCCAGCTGACCCGGCTGCGGCTCCCTTCCTCCAGCGTCGGGGACGGGGGGGGACGGGGGGTGGAGCCCTGCCGTCCCCTCGATCTCGCCGAATCGGACCCCACGGTCCTGCGACGGGCGATCATCGCCCTGCGCCAGCTCTGCTGGCAGGTGGCCGGGGTGGAGCGGAACGGCCACGAACTGGTCCGAGCCCTGGGACGGGTACGGGCCCAGCGGCGGGCGCTGGAGGCCGAGCCCCTGCTGGCCGCCTGCCGCAGCCTCACGCCAGGGGATCAATTCAGCCTGGGGCGTCGCAGCCTGGGGGTGCTTCGGCTGCAGCAGGAACTGCGCCAGCGACTGGTGCTGGCCGAGCTGCTGATCGAGGCGGCGGCATTTCGCCAGGAGAGCCGTGGCGGTCACTACCGGACCGACGCTCCGTGCCCCCAGCCCTTCTGGCGCTGCCACACCGTGCAGCGCCGCCATCAGCCCACGGGCACACGTCCGGTCGGATCCGGGGGGCAGCAGTGAGCCCTAGAGCTGGCCCTTGAATGCACTGCGCAGGGCCAGCTCCGGCAGGGTCTTCACCCCGGAATCCAGCTTGCCGTTGATCTCCCAGGTGGGATAGCCCTGAATGTTCTTGCTCTCGCAGAGCTTCGCCTGGCTGTTGCGGCCATCGGGGGCGCACTCGATGATGGTGAGCTTCGCGGTGGCCTGCTTGCCGAACAGCTCCTTCTGCTCATGGCAGTGGGGGCACCAATAGGCGGTGTACATGCGGGCTCCACTGGCGGTGAGGTGCTCAGCCAGAGCGAGGGTGGCCGGGGTGCTCTCCCTGCTGACAGGCATCGCCATGCCCTTGCCGAGATCCGCAGGGCGGTCGACGGCGGTGGCCCAGCCCAGGCCGATCAGCCCCACCGCCAGACCCACCAGCACGGCCCGGAAGATGAGCTGGCCCCTGTCCTCCCACTCGCCACCGATCAGGGCGAGCGCGAACAGGCTGACGCTGAGCAGGGCCGAAAGGATGCAGAAGGCGCAGATGGCCTGGATCTTCAGCACCATCACGCCCATCAGCAGCAGGCTGAAGACCGCCATGCCCGTGCTGACCAGCAGCAGACCCCAGCGGCTGGCCTCGGCGATGGTGGAGCGGGACTCCCCCTTGAGCACCAGGGGCACCAGGGCCAGCAGCAGCACCGTCAGGTAAGCCAGGCACCCGAACAGGGAGAGGGGCTGGCCGAAGAGCGAGCCCCAGGCGCTGTTGAGCACCTTGTCACAGGCTTCCGCTCCGCCGGGGCAGGTGAGGGGACCGATCAGACCCCAGCGCTTGAGGGTGATCGCGCCCGTGTCGATCACGCCGACCGTGGCCAGCACAGCCATGGCCACCCGTACCCAGCGGCGGCCTGGGTCTTGCCGGCGCCGCTGGCCGGCGAGGCGCTCGCTGAGGCGGGAGGAAGTCACAGAGGGCTGCGAATGCAGATCTGATTTTGGCAGGCGCCCACCGAAAGGTCAGAGGCCCGGCACCGGCTGCAGCTCGCCGCAGGCGTGCCGCGGCAGCAGCGTCGGCGCCATCGGCTGGCCGGGCTGCAGCGGTTTGTCCCAGCTGATGCGCGCCTGGCGATCGTTGAAGTCAATCGTGAGCCGGGCACTGTCCTGCTGGCCTTCCTGCAGGAAGCGGTAGAGCACGCGCGCCCTTCCATCGGCAGAGAGGCGCCCCTCGAGACGACCGACTCGCCGGTCTTTCTGCCAGGGAATCCAGTGGTAGAAGCCACCCACCCGCTTCCCGTCGAGCTCCAGGCGCAGTTGCTCGATGTTGAGGCGCCCGGCCTGTCCGCTGAGCTGCTGAAAACAGAGGGTGGCCGCCGTGGCCATCGCCGCTGTGGCGGGTCGGGTAGGGCCGCTGGCCGCCAGGATGGGGACAACCGCTGCGGCGAGGGTGAGGGCGGAAACCAGAGCGGTGCGCCGGAGCATCGAAAGGCAAGGAACGCAGAAGACCCAAGAGTAGGGTGAAGATCTTGTCAGCCCTGGTTGTGCCCCCGGACACCCACGCTCCGTCCCCCAAGCCCACGGTGGCTTTCGCCCACCTCGGCTGCGAGAAGAACCGGGTGGATACCGAGCACATGCTGGGCCTGCTGGCCCAGGCCGGCTATGGCGTGAGCGCCGACGAAAGCCAGGCCTCCGTCGTGGTGGTGAACACCTGCAGCTTCATCCAGGACGCCCGCCAGGAATCGGTGCGCACCTTGGTGGAACTGGCCGAGCAGGGGAAGGAGCTGATCATTGCCGGCTGCCTCGCCCAGCACTTCCAGGAGGAGCTGCTGGAGGCGCTGCCGGAGGCCAGGGCGATCGTCGGCACGGGCGATTACCAGCACATCGTGGAGGTGCTGCGGCGGGTCGAGGCGGGGGAACGGGTGAACAGGGTGAGCGCCGTCCCCACCTTCGTCGGCGACGAGAACCTGCCCCGCTATCGCACCACCAGCGAGGCGGTCGCCTACCTCAAGGTGGCGGAGGGCTGTGACTACCGCTGCGCGTTTTGCATCATCCCGAAGCTGCGGGGGGATCAGCGCTCCCGCCCGATCGAATCCATCGTGGCCGAGGCGCGCCAATTGGCCGCCCAGGGGGTCAAGGAGCTGATCCTGATCAGCCAGATCACCACCAATTACGGTCTTGATCTTTACGGACGTCCCCGTCTGGCTGATCTGCTGCGGGCGCTGGGGGAGGTGGAGATCCCCTGGATCCGGGTGCACTACGCCTATCCCACCGGCCTCACGCCAGAGGTGTTGGCGGCCTTCCGCGAAACGGCAAACGTCCTGCCCTACCTGGATCTGCCACTGCAGCACAGCCATCCGGAGGTGTTGCGGGCGATGAACCGCCCCTGGCAGGCGGAGGTGACCGACGGGCTGCTGTGCCGCATCCGCGAGCAATTGCCCGAGGCGGTTCTGCGCACCAGCTTCATCGTCGGCTTCCCGGGGGAGAGCGAGTCCCACTTCCAGCACCTGCTCGACTTCGTCGCCGCCCAGCGGTTTGACCACGTGGGCGTGTTTCGCTTCTCGCCCGAGGAGGGCACGCCGGCCGCGGCCCTGCGGGACCCGGTACCGGCGGATCTGGCCGAAGAGCGGCGCGACCGGCTGATGCGCCTGCAGCAGCCAATCGCCGCCGCCCATAACGCGGCCTGGGTGGGTCGCATCGTCGACGTGCTGATCGAGCAGGAGAACCCGCAGACCGGCGCCATGATCGGCCGTTGCCCCCGCTTCGCTCCCGAGGTGGACGGGGAGGTGCATGTGCATCCGCGCCCTGGTGGGCTGCGGGCGGCTCCCGCCACGATGGTGCCGGTGCGCATCACCGCTGCCGACGCCTACGACCTGCATGGGGAGGTGGTGGGGGCCGCGGCGATGGTGGCCGATCTGCGTGCCGCCCCCCCCTCCGGCCGTTGAGGGCGGGAATCGGGCGCCTGCGGCGCCATCAGCGCGGCACGTTCCTTGTGGCCTCGGGTCTCAGCACCGCCGGCTCCTTCGCCGGTCTGACGGCGAAAGGCTGGATCCTTCTCCATGGCAGCGGAAGTCCCCTGCTGCTGGCACTTCACTTCGCCGCCCTGGCGCTGCCCTCCCTCCTCGTGAGTGGCACGGCCGGGGTGGCAACCGACCGGATGGGGTGCGAGCGGGTGCTGATCCGCGCCCAGTGGGCCCTGTTCGCCGGAGGCTGCCTCGGAGCCCTGGCCATTCCGCTACTCCAGGGGCGAACCCAGGTTGTGGCGCTGCTGCTGAGCACACTGATGGTGGGGGTGGCCAGCACCTTCGAGCTGACGGCGCGCAACAAATACTGCGCCCTGCTGGTGGAGCGCCCCGAGGAGTTGGCCCCCTATCTCACCAGCTTCTCGGTGGTCTTCAACGTCGGCAAGCTGGTGGGCCCGCCGCTGGGGGGGTGGCTGCTGGCCCTGACCGGACCCTCCATGGCCCTGGCGATTGATGCCGCCACCTACCTGCTGCCCATCGCCACGGTGATCTGGGTTCTGCGGCCCCGGGGTGAACTGGAGCGGCGCAGCCAGCCCGGGGGGGCGGCCAGTCTCCACACCGCCTGGCGGGACTGTGGCCCCGTGCTGCGCCATGTGCTGCGCTTCACGGCCCTCGCCTGTCTGGTGGGGTTCTTCCATCCCGGGCTCGCCCCCCTGATCGCCACCACAGTGCTGGGTCCCTCTCCCCAGCAGCTGGGGCTTTTCACCAGCGTTCTGGCGGCGGGGAGTGTCAGCGGGGGGCTGGTGCTGCAACGGCACAGCCGTACCCTGAGCCGCCGACCCGCCCTGTTGTTAGGGGGCTGTGCGGTTCTGACCGCCGTGGCCCAGCTGGGCATGGCCCTGGCCCTGGGCTGGCCTGATGGGTATGGGAAAACATCCCTTTCTCTGGCCATGACCTTCCTGGTCGGTGCGGGCACGGCCTCGCTCCTGGCGGGTACGAACCTGATCAGTCAGGTGGGTGCCCCGCAGGTGCTGCGGGGCCGGATGGCAGGGCTCGGTCAGATCGCCTTCCTTGGAGGCGGGGGCCTCAGCGGGCTGATGGCGGCCTGGCTGACGATGCGGTTCGGATTGCTCGCCTGCTTCGCCCTGCTCGGCTTGGCAGGCCTCGCCATGGGGCTGTGGGAACTGGGTCAGGGCCGGATGCGGCTGGATCCGGCCTGAGGCGGAACGGCACCCGGGGGACAGACCTCAGATCAGCCGGACACCCTTGAGAATCTTGGTGGCGATGAAGGCGGCCACGAGGCCAGCGCCGACGAGGCCCAGATAAATCGCGACACCCATGGCCATGATCAGGAAAACGTGCTGCCATTACAGCAGAAGACGGAGAAGCCCCGCTTCTCGCTGGCCGGAAACCCTCTAGGGTTGCCTGACTTTCCCGAACCCGCCGCCGGGAGTCGGTCCCGGCGTATTCCCCTCCCGGCCCCAGGCCCGCCTCCCATTCCCAGCCGCACCGCGGCACTCCCCCAGCATGCGCACCCTGTTCATCTATCCCGAGTTCCCGAAGACCTTCTGGAGCTACGAGAAGATCCTGGAGCTGGTCAACCGCAAAGTGCTGCTGCCACCGCTGGGGATGGTCACCGTGGCCGCTCTGCTTCCCCAGCACTGGGAGATGAAGCTGGTGGACCGCAACGTTCGGGACGTCAGCGAGGAGGAGTGGGCCTGGGCCGAGCTGGTGGTGATTTCCGGCATGATCGTGCAGAAAGCCGACATGGCCGTCCAGATCGGCCAGGCCAAGCAGCGGGGGCTGCCCGTGGCGGTCGGCGGCCCCTTCGCCAGCTCCACCCCGGACGCTCCCGAACTGGACCTGGCCGACTTCAAGGTGCTGGATGAGGGGGAGATCACCCTGCCGATGTTCATCGCAGCGATCGAGAAGGGTGAGAAAAGCGGACGCTTCAGCGCCAATGGCGAGAAGCCCGACGTCACCGGCACACCGATCCCACGCTTCGATCTTCTCCAGCTCGATGCCTACGATTCGATGTCAGTGCAGTTCTCCCGCGGTTGCCCATTCCAGTGTGAATTCTGCGACATCATCGTGCTTTATGGTCGCAAACCCCGCACCAAGACACCCGATCAACTGATTGCCGAACTCCAATACCTCTACGACCTTGGTTGGAGGCGTTCCATCTTTTTGGTGGACGATAATTTTATCGGCAACAAACGCAACGCCAAGCTGCTGCTGCCCGCCCTGAAGCAATGGCAGATCGAGCACAACTACCCTTTCAGCTTCGCTACCGAAGCGTCGGTCGATCTTGCCTCCGACGACGAACTGATGGCGATGATGGCCGAAGCCCGTTTCGACAGCGTGTTTCTGGGCATCGAGACACCTGATGAGGCCAGCCTATCGATCGCGGGCAAACACCAGAACACCCGCAGCTCCCTGGAGGATTCGGTCGATCGCATCACGTCCTACGGCATTCGGGTGATGGCGGGCTTCATCATCGGCTTTGATGGTGAGAAGACCGGGGCCGGCGACCGCATCGTGACCTTCGTGAGCCGCACCGGCATCCCGGCGGCGATGATGGGCATGCTGCAAGCCCTCCCAAACACGGGCCTCTGGCACAGGCTGGAGAAGGAAGGTCGGCTGGTGCAGGAGAAGAAGGACGCCAAGGGGGTCAACCAGACAAACCTGTTGAATTTTGTACCCAGCCGCCCGATCCGGGAGATCGCCAACGAGTACGTGGACGCATTCTGCCGGCTCTACGAACCGAATGCCTACATCGATCGCGTCACCCACTACTACACGAAGGTTGGCAAACCACGCTGGCAGAAGTATGCCAAGGCCGTCAGTCTCGGCAAGGCGGGCCTGCCCAGCTGGACGGATATCCGCGCCCTGTCCATCGTGATCTGGCGTCAGGGGATCGTGCGGGATACCCGTTGGCGTTTCTGGCGCTCGCTACTGAAAATTGCCCGCACCAACCCCGACAACTTTGAGCAGTTCCTGGTCACCCTTGCCCACAACGAGCACTTCCAGGAATACCGCAGCATCGTCACCCGCGAGATCCACGACCAACTTGCCGCCCTGCCGCCTGATCCGCCAACCGCTCCCGTGAACGCGGATCGGGAGCTGCAGCCTGCCTGAAGGCCTCAGTCCTGGACGTAGTCCAGACCCATCGCCAGGCACTGCTCCGCTTTCTGCAACTCCCGGCCGAGGTAGAGCGCGTGGTCGAACCGACTCAGGGGGAGCGGACCCTCCGCTTCCGTGAGAAGGATGCCCAGCTCCTTGGCGGTGCGGGCCCGGAACACGGCGAGGGGTGTCTGGGGGGTGGCGCCCCGGCAGGCCAGCACCTCGCCGGTCTCCGGATCGGTGGCCAGGCCGCGCTCGTCGATGCCGTTGCCGTAGTGCTCGACGACCAGGTGGGCGGCCCCGTGGTCGACGCGAATCAGGAAGTAGCCGGCCGGATCGAGGGCGATGAAGCGGTTGGAGAGTTGCTCATCCAGCCGCTGCCGATCGATGGCCGTCGGAATCTGGGACATGGGGGGGATCGTAGGAAGCCGTGAACGGAAGCTCCGCATTGATCGCCTCAATTTCCGTCAGCATCTGCCGATTGGCGCCCGGCAGCCACTGGCGCAGGATGCTGTCAAACTCCGGATCC
>JBIIND010000414.1:0-4758 GCA_044337665.1 Cyanobium sp. | reverse complement strand
CCATTGACGACCGCGGCCGTTTCTCCCTGGATGTGGCCACGCTGTTCGGCCCATTAGGCGAAGGGCTACACACCCTCTCCCTTTCCGCCAGCGATGCGGCTGGCAACACCGGGGCGGCTCCCGACCACCGCTTCACCATCGACACCACCGCCCCAACCCTGCAGGTCACCAGCCTGGTGGATGGCGCCAACCTTGCCAGCGGCGCACGCCTCAGCGGGAGCGCCTCCGGTACGGGATCGTCCCTCAAGACCCTGAGCTACCGCTTCGATGGGGGCGTTGAGCGCCCCATCCTGTTCGATCCGACCACGGGCGCTTTCGACGAACCCCTCAGCCTGGGCAGTCTCGCGATCGGGGCGCATCCGCTCACCCTCACGGGCCGGGATTCCGCCGGCAATCTGGCCAGCACCAGCATCCAGGTGAACCTGCCGAGCACGGTTCCGTTCACCATCAATCAGGTCAGCCCCACGGCAGGCGCTCAGGATGTGGGCGTCACCTTCCGTCCCCAGGTGACGTTCACTCGACCGGTCGATCCGGCCACCCTCACCACCTCCAGCTTCTACGCCACGAATGCGGCAGGGGTGAGGCTGTCCGCGTCTGTGGTGGTGTCGCCGGAGGGCACCAGCGCCTGGCTGTTCCCAGACCAGGCCCTGCCAGGTTCCAGTGTCATCGACCTGCACCTCGACGGCTCGCTGATCCAGGCCGCTGGCGATGGGGTGCGGCTGGATGCGGACGGCGATGGAAACCCTGGTGGGCTCTGGCAGAGCAGCTTCGCCACGGTCAGCCGCACGGCCGTGCCCGGCACCAGCCTCACGGGTTTCGTGGTGGGTCCCGGCAATGACCTCAAACCGATGACCTTCGACGATTTCCGCGTCGGTCCTGACGGCGCTGCCCACACCGACGACGACGTGTTCCTGGATCGGCTTGCCGGGGTGAAAGTCTACATCCTGGGTCTGGAGAACCAGGCGGTTTACACCGATTCCCAGGGTCGTTTCACCCTCAACGATGTGCCTTCGGGGGTGGTGAAGGTGGCCGTCGACGGTCGCACGGCCACCAATTCGCCCTCTGGCATGTTTTATCCCGAAATGGTGATGGATGTCACCATTCGTCCCGGAGTGGCCAATACCCTGATGGGCACCATGGGCTCGGCCGCGCAGCAGCAGGAAAACGCCACCCGCGGCGAGGTCTACCTGCCCAGAATCGCGGCCAACATCCTCACACCGATCAGTGCCAGCGCTCCCACGGAGGTGAGAACCACCGTGGAGGGGGCACCGAACCTGATTGAGGAGGACCGCTCGCGCATCCTGCTGGTTGTTCAACCCAATACCGTGATTGGCGAGAATGGCTTGCCGCTCGCCAACGCCCAGGTGGGCATCGCCACGGTTCCGCCGGAACTGGTGCGCGACATGCTCCCGCCAGGGCTCCTGCAGCACACGTTTGATCTCACAATCCAGGCCCCGGGGGCCGCGGTTTTCAGTACGCCGGTACAACTTACCCTGCCCAATGTGTTCCATGCGCCACCCGGCACGAAGCTCAACCTGCTGAGCTTTGACCACACCACTGGCCGCCTGGTGATCGATGGCACCGGCACGGTCAGTGCCGACGGCATGTTCGTGGTCACCGATCCGGACAGCGGCATCACCAGGCCAGGGTGGCATGGCATGACACCCCCAGGCGGGGAGAGCGATCCACCCTGTGATCCCACCGCCCCCAAAACGATCAATATCGATCCGATTGTTCTCACATCGGGCCTTGAAGACCGCTTCTATAAGGATGATGACGGCAGCTTTACCCTCTCGATCAGCAACAATGCCGCCAAACCAGATCCCTCCAAGGATCCCTGCGAGGGAGACAATGGCAAGGCCACTCCGTTGGTGGTGAAGATCGAGGTCGAAGGACCTGCTTCCGAGTTTCTCACCGGACTGGCGCCCACCCAATTTGAGCTGGCACCGCAGCAACAGAAGAATATCAAGGTGGAGATAAAGGATCTGCTGGCCGGCATCCAATCAGTGGAGAAGGACATCCTGTACGGCAGCAAGATCAAAATCACAGGCTGGAAATCATCGACTCCTGGCACCCTGCTTCTCAACGAAGACGTCTACGTCTATCGGTGGCTGGATGCGGCCGATGGAAGCATGACCGATCTGGTTGCCCCCCATAAGGACGGCATTCTGGAATTCGCTGACACGGTGATGGATGGGGCCTCCGGCGTAATGCGCTCGAGGGAGGTGGAACAGAGGGTCGGCAGCGCCACCCCAACATTTAACCTGGATTCATACGCGCATTTTTCTGGTATTGGTTTCCCCCATTCCCTGGTGTTCGATCCCACCGCAGTCGGCGCGACACTGGATACAACGCTGCGCATCAAGAATCCAGAGGGTGCCGAAGTCGGCTCCCTCAAGCTGCGCGGACAGGGAACTCCCATCATCAACCTCAATCTCGATCGCCCAGGGCTGATCAACACCCTCGCCACAATCGTCACGGATGCCCAGGCGTTGGGTGGCAACGTTCACCCCGGCCTGTTCACACCGTCTGAGATTGAACTCATTGATACCCCAGCGGAACGCGAGGCCTTCGCCGATGCGGTGATCGCGGGGGTGATCGATCGGTTCAGCCCTGTCAGCACGGGCATCCAGGCGGGAAGTGGTGCCAACGCGATCAAGGCAAACTGGATCACCGAGCTCAGCCTCGGTTCGTTTGGTGAATCCAGTGTGCCACCACCAGCGGACGGGGTGGACAACGGTACCCAGATCGGGGCCTTCTTTGCAAACTATACAAACTACAGCCAGACAGTACAGAACTTTCTCTTGTCTTCTCTGGTCCTCAACCAAAGCTTTAACACCAACATTCAGATCTCTGTCGACAATCACGCCGAATGGAGCCAGTCAGGACAACCCCATACATTGACGGCAAGCCAGTTCCAGAATGCCCTCATCCTTACCACCGCCCATGAGGCTGCCCACACCCTGGGGGCAATCCACAGTGCCCAGGCCAAGGGGGCAAGCATCACCACCTTTGAGTGGCAGGAGGTGAAGCTGCAAGGCGGCGCAGCGGGCGACACCTTCACCCTGAGCTGGTTGGGGCAAACCACGGCACCCCTTGCGCGCACCGCCAGCGCGGCAACCGTGAAGGGGGCCCTTGAGGCGCTGAGCACCATCGGCGCAGGCAACGTCTCGGTGCTGACCCCTGCGATCCCCCCAGGCTCTCCCTTCTCGGCCCACTATCAGATCGCATTCCAGAATGATCTCGTTGGCCCTGATGTGCCACAGATCGCGGCGGCAGCCACCGGGACGATGGCCACCGCGGTGAGCACGCTGTCCAACGGTGCTTCCACAGTGTCGGGCAACTTCTCCGTTCCGAACGGCATGACTGACATCATGTACGGCGGCACGCTGGACCTTGCCGGAGCGCTTCGTTTCCAGCCGGGAGTCACGCTCGAAACCCTCAAACTGGGTCTCCACATCGATTGGAACAGTAGCGATGCCCAGAAGGCCCTGGCCCTGATCATCGCCCACAAAGCGGCGGCCGGTGCCGCTGGTTGGTTCAGCGGGGTGGGTGGTGATTCCGCCAGCCAGATCGATGCCATTCCCGGGGCCCACCTGGCCCTCCTGGACGATCAAGGTCTGTTGGTGTCTGGAAATCTCAACTTCGGGGCGTTGCTCTCGGATGCCCCCGGGCTCTCCAAGGCGCTGCGGCTGGTGAGCTTCGGGACAGATTCTGCCCAGCTGAATAGTCTCACCATCAACAGCGCCGGCGGAGGGTTCACGCTGGTGGGGGCACCAGGCGTGCCGGTCACCCTGGCGCCGGGGACAACGCTCGATTTCAGCGTCGTCTTTGATCCAACGATCGCCGGTCCCGCCACAGGACGGCTGGAAATCGCCTCCGGCAACGCCAGTGGTCCCACGTCCCTGCGCCTCTCCGGCCGGGGCGTCAGCCCTCTGGCCGATATGACGCTCAGCTTCGCGAACAACAACATCGGGGGCCAGGATGTCGCCGCCGGGGTGCGACTGAGCGAAGATTTCGCAGCGCTCACCAATACCGGCTCCCAGACGCTCACGATCACAGGACTTCACTTTGTGGATGGTGATGCAACGTTCAGCATCGCCGGTCCGGCAAGCCCGATCAGTGACACAAATCCCTATGCGCTGGCACCCGGTGAAAGCCTCAACTTTGATGTTGCTTTCGATCCGAGCCGGATTGGCCTGGTGCGGGGCACGCTCGCAATCAGCTCCAATGATCCCGAGACGCCTGTCCTCAACGCCTACGTCGTAGGTACGGGCACGGGGCCCCTGGCAAGCACGCTCGATTACGGCAACGACTACGTCGTGCTGGAGCAGGTCGGACGCGACCAGGAAGCCCTGAGAACGGTGAGCGACAGTGAGGGTGGATGGAGCTTCTTCCTGCCACCCCAACAAGCGGTTCACTATTCCATCTTTGATCCAGTCAGCGGACTGATCTCGCACGGATACGATCAGACAGAGCTCAGCGGTCAGCGCACGCACCTGACGGGCGGCATCTTCATGGCCAGTACCGTAAATGACACGGATGGGGATGGCCTACCCGATGACATCGAACGCGCCATCGGCACTTCCCCGCTGAGGCAGGACACAAATCAAGATGGGCTCTCCGATTTCGATGCGATCCAAAGCGGCCGAGATCCCCTCGGGGATAGCCGGCTGCCGATCGGCGTGGTGGCCAGCCTCAATCTGCCGGGTGACGTGCAAGATCTTGCGCTTGCCTCCGACCTGCCAGGTCTCGGTG
>JBIIND010000158.1:0-4773 GCA_044337665.1 Cyanobium sp. | reverse complement strand
GGATAGATGCAACTGCTGCCAAGGAACAGCAACCGTTTGGCGCCATGGCGCCAGGCATTTTCGATGATGTGGTTCTGAATCTTTAGGTTTTCCAGCAGGAAATCGGCCGGATAGGTGTCATTGGCCAGGATGCCCCCCACCTTGGCGGCAGCCAGAACCACCACATCAGGCCGGAAAGTCGCGAACCATCCCTGCACCGCCACGGGATCGGTGAGGTCGAGATCTTGGCGGCTAGCGGTGAGCAGATTGGTATAGCCACCCCTGTTGAGTCGCCGAACGATTGCTGATCCGGCCATGCCGCGGTGGCCGGCCACAAAGATTCGATCTGATGCGGAAATCAGAGGGGTCATGGTGGGATTCCAGTGTTTCAACGCCGCAGGGCCATCGGAGGATTTTCCATCGACCCCACCACCTTGAAGCCTTCCCGTCTCAACACTGCCTCCTTGGCTGCCTCCTCCTGATCGGAGGCCACCATTTCCGCCACAAGCTCCTCCAAGGTGGTGGTGGGGCGCCAGCCGAGTTTGGCATGGGCCTTGCTGGGATCGCCCAGCAGGGTTTCGACTTCAGCGGGGCGGAAATAGCGTGGGTCGATGCGAACCACCATGGCTCCGGTGTCGGCTCGGCGACCGATTTCCTCCACTCCGCTGCCGACCCACTCGATGCCACCCCATCCCAATTGTTCCGCCGTGAGCTCAATGAAGCGGCGTACCGATTCCTGGCGACCAGTGGCGATCACAAAATCTTCCGGCAGACCGGGTTGCTGGAGCATGCGCCATTGCATTTCGACGTAGTCGCGGGCGTGGCCCCAGTCGCGCAGGGAATCGAGGTTTCCCATGTAGAGGCATTGGTCGAGAGCGGCATTGACGCGAGCCAGGCCTCGCGTAATCTTACGTGTAACAAAAGTCTCGCCCCGTCGCGGACTTTCATGGTTAAAGAGAATGCCGTTGCATGCATACATGCCATAGCTTTCTCGGTAGTTAACGGTGATCCAGTAGGCGTAGAGCTTTGCGACTCCGTAGGGGGAGCGCGGATAGAAGGGGGTCGTCTCTTTCTGGGGGATCTCTTGTACTAGGCCGTAAAGTTCGGAGGTGGACGCTTGGTAGATTCGGGTTTTATCTATCAGGTCAAGGATGCGCACCGCTTCCAGAATGCGCAAGGTTCCTAGCGCATCGCTGTTGGCGGTATATTCGGGACTCTCAAATGATACGGCGACGTGGCTCTGGGCGCCTAGGTTGTAAATTTCATCGGGTTTGACCTGTTGAATGATGCGAATCAGGTTGGTGGAATCTGTGAGGTCGCCATAATGAAGTACCAGGCGAGGATCGGATTCGTGGGGGTCTTGGTAAAGGTGGTCAATCCGCTCGGTGTTGAAGCTGCTGGCGCGCCGCTTGATTCCGTGGACAATGTATCCCTTGGCCAAGAGTAACTCGGCGAGGTAGGAACCATCCTGACCTGTGATCCCGGTAATCAGTGCGGTCTTGGTCATGAAGAAAAAGCAAGGTGAGGGGATTGGGGAATTGGGTCTGCCGACCCGGCTAGGAGATTGCTTGATCCATCATCTCAGCCCGTGAGAACCGGGGCCTCGCTACGCCCGTAGCGATCCTCGAAGCGGACAATGTCGTCCTCCCCAAGGTAGGGCCCACTCTGGACTTCAATCAGCTCAACCGGGATCTTGCCGGGGTTGGAGAGACGGTGTCGCGAGCCGAGGGGGATGTAGGTGCTCTGGTTTTCACCCACCAGCTCCTTGTGACCGTCCTTTTCTACCACTGCGGTGCCCTTCACCACGATCCAGTGCTCAGCACGGTGGTGATGCATCTGCAGGGAAAGACACGCCCCTGGCTTGACCTGAATTTTCTTGACCTGCCAGCGGTCGCCTTCCACGATGCCGTCGTAGTAACCCCAGGGTCTGTAGATGCGGCGGTGGGCACGGCTCTCCGAGGCTCCCTCCCGATCCAGGTGGCCGACGATACCTTTGATGTCCTGGGCCCGGTCGCGGTGGGCGACGAGGACGACATCATCGGTTTCGACAATCACGAGGTTCTCGACGCCGAGACCCACCACCAGACGATGTTCACTGCGCAGGTAGCAGTTGTGGGAGTCTTTGCTGATCACCCGCCCACGGATTACGTTACCGAGGCTGTCCTGGTCGGATGTTTCCCACAAAGCGCTCCAACTGCCCACATCACTCCAGCCGGCGGCCAGGGGCAGCACAGAGCCGCGGTCGGTCTTCTCCATCACGGCCACATCAATCGCCACATTGGGGCAGTTGGCGAAGGCCTCCCTCTCGAGTCGCAGGAACTCAAGGTCAGCGCTGTCGTGTTCCAGGGCGCTTCGGCAGAAGCTCACCACCTCGGGGCAGAGCCGCTCCATCTCGGCCAGGATTGTGGAGGCCCGGAACAGGAACATGCCGCTGTTCCAGGTAAAACGCCCGGAAGCGAGAAATTCCTCGGCGGAAGCGCGGTCGGGTTTCTCAACGAAGCGTGCGATCGGGACAGGGGTGGGATGGGAGGCTGCCGCCTGCGGTTCAGAACCATCGCCCGCGATCCCCAGGGGTTCGCAGGCCTCGATGTAGCCGTAGCCGGTTTCCGGGGCGGACGGCACAATGCCGAAGGTGACCAGTCGACCGGCTTCCGCCGCCGGGATCCCCGCGTTGATGGCCGCCCGGAAACGGGAGGGTTGGCGGATGACATGGTCTGCCGCCAACACCAGCAGGAGCGGATCCTCGCCGCGGGCGGTGGCTTTCAGGGCCGCCACCGCCACGGCCGGCGCGGTGTTCCGCCCCGTCGGTTCGAGAAGTATGGCCGCCGGTTCAACACCGATCTGCCGCATCTGTTCGGCGATGATGAAGCGATGGTCCTCATTTCCGATCAGCAGCGGCGCTGCCAGCTGGGGCAGACCCTGCAGCCGTTGCATCGTCTGCTGCAGGAGGCTTTCGTCGGCATCGCCGGCGAGGGGCCAGTACTGCTTGGGATAGGACGCCCTCGACAGGGGCCAGAGACGGGTGCCGGTACCGCCGCAGAGGATGACCGGAACCAGGGGACAGTGGACCATGGGTGGCAAGATGAGCCGCTTGACAGGAGTGGGGCCTTGGGAGAGGCATCACCATGCCCCGCTTGCGATCGCAACAGTTAATCACGACTTCCACGCCCCAAGCTGCATCCGGCTAGGAATCTGAGCCTGGGGGTGCCGATGGGTGATCCGGCCTACTTCGCCTCCATCCAGTTGGGGCCAACCCCCGTTTCGACGACCAGCGGAACGGCGAGGATCAGGGCCGCCTCCATGGTGGAGCGGGTGAGCTCCCGCACCGTCTCCACGGCCTCGGGGGCCACCTCCAGCACCAGTTCGTCGTGGACCTGCAACAGAAGCCTTGCCGGCAGCTCCAGCTCATCGAGCTGCCGGTGCAGCCGCACCATCGCCAACTTGATGATGTCTGCGCTGGATCCCTGAATCGGCGCGTTGGCCGCCGCCCGCAGTTGCTGTCCCTCCATGCCGGCCCTGCCGGCTGCTTCCAGGTCGATCTCCAGCGGGTCGCGGCCGAGCAATCTCCCGAGCCCACCGGGATCGAAATGGAACATCCTCCGGCGCCCCAGGATCGTCTCCACGTAGCCGCGGCTGAGGGCGAGGCGCTGCTGCAGCTCCAGGAAGGTGAACACCCGCGGGTAGCGCTCCCTGTAGCGGCTCAGGAACTCCTTGGCCTGGGCCTGGCTTACCCCGGTTTCACGGGCGAAGCGCTGGGGGCCCATGCCGTAGATCACCCCGAAGTTGATCGTCTTGCCCTGGCGGCGCTCTTCGGCGCTCACCTCCTCCTTCTCCAGCAGCAGGCGGGCGGTGAGGGCGTGCACATCCTGGCCGGTGTTGAACGCTTCGATCAGCAGGGGTTCGCCGCAGAGATGGGTGAGGATGCGCAACTCGATCTGGGAGTAGTCGGCGCTGATCAGCTGCCAGCCCTCCTGGGGCAGGAAGGCCTTGCGGATGCGCCGGCTGAACTCGGTGCGAATCGGGATGTTCTGCAGGTTCGGGTTGCTGCTGGACAGTCGCCCCGTTGCCGTCACCGCCTGGTTGAAGTCGGTGTGCACCCGGCCGGTCTCCGGCTCCACCAGGGCCGGCAGGGCGTCCACGTAGGTGCTGCGCAGTTTGCTCAGGGTGCGGTGCTCCAGCACCAGGGGCACCACCGGGTGGTCGTCCTGGAGCTTCTCGAGCACGGCGGCGTCGGTGCTCCAGCCGGTCTTGGTGCGACGCGACTTGCGGCGGTCGAGGCCGAGCTTGTCGAACAGCAGTTCGCCGAGCTGCTTGGAGGAGCCCAGGTTGAAGTCAACCCCGGCGGCGGCGCGGGCCTCCGTTTCCAGCCGCTCCAGGGTGGCCCCCAGCTCCTGGCTGAGCTCGCGCAGGTAGGGCACGTCGATGCGGATGCCGGTGGCCTCCATCTGGGCCAGCACCGGCTCCAGGGGCAGTTCCACCTGCTCGAGCAGCCGCAGCAGGGGCTCCCCCAGCTCCCTCAGCCGCTGCCGCAGCAGGCCGTTCAGGCGCCAGGTGAGGTGGACATCCATGCCGCAGTAGAGGGCCGCCTCCGCCACCGGCACGGCCGCGAAGTTGCCCCCCTTCGGCACCAGATCCCCATAGGCGGTGGGCGTGAAGCCGAATTCCCGCTGGGCCATCGCCTCCAGCCCGTGGCGCTCCCCCGGATCGCAGAGATAGTCAGCCAGGAGGGTGTCCATCACCACACCGCCGAGACACAGGCCGTGGCGCATCAGGATGAGCCGGTCGTACTTGGCG
>JBIIND010000002.1:0-16258 GCA_044337665.1 Cyanobium sp. | reverse complement strand
ACTTTCTAGGATCGCAGACTGCCCCGCTCCACGAGACCCGGCCCATGAGTACAGCCGCAAGCTCCAGCTCCCCCTCAGCCTCGCCGGCCAGGACCCCTGCGAAGGATGGGGGGCGCGGCGAGGTCGCCCTGAAGGTGAGCACCGCCGACCGTCCCCGCAGTCGGGTGGCGCTTGAGGTGAGCGTGCCGGGTGGCCGCTGCCAGGCCAGCTATGAGACCGCCCTGGAGAAGCTCAGCCGCAGTGTGCGGCTGCCGGGGTTCCGCAAGGGCAAGGTGCCCCGCCCGGTTCTTCTGCAGCAGATCGGCCCCCTGCGCATCCGGGCCACAGCGCTGGAAGACCTGGTGGACAGCGCCTTCCGCGACGCCCTGGGCCAGGTGGAGATCACCGCGCTGGGTCAGCCGGAACTCACCGAGGGGTTCGAGGCGGTGCTGCAGCGGTTCGAACCCGGCCGGGAGCTCACCTTCACCCTGGAGCTCGACGTGCCGCCGACTCCGAAGTTGAAGGCCACCCGCGGCCTGAACGCCGAGATGGAGGCCGTGGTCCACGACCCGGGGCGGGTGGATGAACTGATCGAGCAGTCGCGCCGGCAGATGGCCACCCTGGTGCCCGTGGAGGGCCGTGCCGCCGCTTCCGGCGATGTGGCGCAGGTGAGCTTCCAGGGCACCTTCAGCGACAGCGGCGAACCGATCAGCGGCGGCAGCAGCGACGGCATGGAGGTGGAACTGGAGGAGGGGCGCATGATCCCCGGCTTCGTGGAGGGAATCCTCGGCATGGGGGTGGGCGAGACCCGCACGGTGGACTGTTCCTTCCCGGAGTCCTACCCGCAGCAGGAGGCGGCCGGGCGACCGGCGGCATTTGCCATCACCCTGCTCGAGCTCAAGACCCGCGAGCTGCCGGCCCTCGACGACGCGTTCGCGCGCCAGGCCAGCGACAAGGAGACCCTGGAGGAGCTGCGAGCTGATCTCGAAACCCGCCTGCGGGAGGACAGTGAGCGACGGCAGCGGGCCAGCCGCCAGGACGCGCTGCTGGAGGCCCTGGTGGAACAACTGGAGGTGGAGCTGCCCGAGACCCTGGTGCAGCGGGAGATCCGCAGCCTGGTGGAGCAGACGGCCGGCCAGATTGCCCAGCAGGGCATGGACGTGCGCAAGCTGTTCACGCCGGATCTGGTGCGGAGCTTGATGGACACCTCCCGCCCGGAGGCCGAGGCGCGCCTGCGACGCAGCCTGGCTCTCTCGGCCCTGGCGGCAGCGGAGTCGATCGAAGTGGCGGCGGAGGATCTGGAGAGCAAGTTGCGGGAGGTGCGCCGCGGCCTCAGCGACGGGGCCCAGGTTGACCCGGAGCGGCTTCGCAGTGCCGTGGCCGACGATCTGCTGCGGGAGAAGCTGCTCGATTGGCTGGAGGCCCACAGCGCCGTGACCGTGCGCAAGCCAGAGGCCAGCCCCGAAGACCCTCCCACCTCCGGCAAGGCCGAGGCCGGCCCACCCGAGCAACCAGGAACCACCAAGGGGGGCAAGTCCAGGAAGCGCGGGTCCGAGGCGGAGGCCGGGTCCGAGCCCATAGATTGAGGCCATCTCTCCCCGCCTCCCCACCTCCCACCGCGTGACCGACGCCCTCTTCCACCCTGGCCCCCCCGATCCCGGCGGCCTGCGCCCCCATCCGGTGCAGAACCTCTGGAGCGGCCCCCTGCCCTGGGCCGCCGCGCCGACCGGGGCCCCCGGGATCCTCCCCACCGTGGTGGAGCAGTCGGGCCGGGGCGACCGGGCCTTCGACATCTATTCCCGGCTGCTGCGGGAGAGGATCATCTTTCTGGGCTCCGGCATCGACGACCAGGTGGCCGACTCCCTGGTGGCGCAGCTGCTCTTCCTGGAGGCCGAGGATCCCGAGAAGGACATCCAGATCTACATCAACTCACCGGGGGGCTCGGTGACAGCCGGGCTGGCCATCTACGACACGATGCAGCAGGTGGCTCCCGACGTGGTCACCATCTGCTACGGACTTGCCGCCAGCATGGGTGCCTTCCTTCTCTCCGGCGGCAGCAAGGGCAAGCGCATGGCGCTTCCCAACGCCCGGATCATGATCCACCAGCCCCTCGGCGGCGCCCAGGGCCAGGCGGTGGACATCGAGATCCAGGCCAGGGAGATCCTGTTCCTCAAGGAGACCCTCAACACATTGATGGCCGAGCACACCGGCCAACCCCTCGAAAAAATTGCGGAAGATACGGATCGCGACTACTTCCTTTCCCCGTCGGAAGCGGTTGAATACGGCCTGATCGACCGGGTGGTGAGCGACGTCTCCGTCGCTTCCGCCTCTCCCCACCCCACCGACGGCTGACCCGTACCGCCGGCTCCCCACCTCCCGCCCGGATCCCGCCACCCCCTGGTTTGTTCCTTAAGGATTGCGGCGCCGTCCCCGTTCCGTGTCAATGCTGGGAATCGGGTTTGCCCGTTCCCGAACCCCGCCGGTCGCCCCAGCCGCCCCGCCCCCGCCGATGGCCAAGTTCGATGCTCACCTGAAGTGCTCGTTCTGCGGCAAGTCCCAGGAACAGGTGCGCAAGCTGATTGCCGGCCCTGGGGTCTACATCTGCGACGAGTGCATCGATCTCTGCAATGAGATCCTCGACGAAGAGCTGGTGGAAGGCCACGGCGCCGCCCCCGGACATCGCCATCCTCCGGAACACGGTCGCCGCCAACCCGCCAAAAAGAGCTCCAAGCCAGCCCCCACCCTGGCCTCGATCCCCAAACCCGAGCAGATCAAGACCTTCCTCGACCAGCAGGTGGTGGGTCAGGACCAGGCCAAGAAGGTGCTCTCGGTGGCGGTCTACAACCACTACAAACGGCTGGCCTGGCAGGGGGACGGCAAGGGCGAGACCGATCAGACCGCCACCCGCCTCCACAAGTCGAACATCCTGCTGATCGGGCCCACGGGCTGTGGCAAGACCCTGCTCGCCCAGTCGCTCGCGGAGATGCTCGACGTTCCCTTCGCCGTCGCCGACGCCACCACCCTCACCGAGGCGGGCTACGTCGGCGAGGACGTGGAGAACATCCTGCTGCGCCTGCTGCAGAAGGCTGATCTGGATGTGGAGCAGGCGCAGCGGGGCATCATCTACATCGACGAGATCGACAAGATCGCCCGCAAGAGCGAGAACCCCTCCATCACCCGCGACGTGTCCGGCGAAGGGGTGCAGCAGGCCCTGCTGAAGATGCTGGAGGGAACGGTCGCCAACGTCCCCCCCCAGGGGGGCCGCAAGCATCCCTACCAGGACTGCATCCAGATCGACACCAGCCAGATACTGTTCATCTGCGGGGGAGCCTTCGTGGGTCTCGAGGAGATCGTGCAGAAGCGCATGGGCCGCAACGCCATCGGCTTCCTGCCCGCCGGGGACGCGCCCGCCCGTCCCCGGGGCGGCAAGGAGCGCCATGCGGCGGAAGTTCTGCGCCACCTCGAACCCGATGACCTGGTCCGCTACGGCCTGATCCCTGAGTTCATCGGCCGTCTGCCGGTGTCCGCCGTGCTGGAGCCCCTCGACACCCGCGCCCTCGAGGCGATCCTCACCGAGCCCCGGGACGCCCTGGTCAAACAGTTCCAGACCCTGCTGAGCATGGACGACGTGCGCCTCGACTTCGAGGCCGGAGCGGTCGAGGCGATCGCCGAGGAGGCCCATCGGCGCAAGACAGGAGCCCGTGCCCTGCGCGGCATCGTGGAGGAACTGATGCTCGAGGTGATGTACGACCTCCCCACCCGGCGCGACATCAAGAGCTTCACGATCACCCGCGACCTGGTGGAGCAGCGCAGCCGCGCCAAGGTGGTGCCGATTCCCGGCAGCCAGCTCGAGAACAACCGGGACGCCCAGGCCTCGGCCTGAGGCCGGTCGGGCAATCCCCACCCCCGCACCCGGTGGGCCGGCGCGAAGCTGAACGGTGACTCACCCGAGCGCGTCTTGGCCGCCGCCGACCACCTCCAGGCCCCCCGCCAGCACGGCCTGTTCATGCACCACGGCATCGACCTGGGGGATGGCACCGTGGCCCACTACCTGGAGGGTCGCGAGATCCTGCGCAGCCCCATCGAGGAGTTCTGCCGGGGGCAGGCGGTCACCCCGATGGTTTACCCCGACGGGGGCTGCTCGCCGGTGGGGGTGACCCTGCGGCGGGCGATGAGCCGACTGGGGGAGCAGAACTACAACCTGCTGTTCAACAACTGCGAGCACTTCGCCCACTGGTGCAAAACGGGCCGCCACCGCAGCTCCCAGGTGGAGGACTGGCTGCACACGGGCAGTCTCGGCGCCCTGGCCCTGGGGCAGTTCGTGCCGGCGGCCCTGCTCACCGGAGCCCGGGTGCTGCTGCGCCAGGGGATCGACGACCAGCGCCTCGAGAAAGGGCGGGAGCTGGCCCTGCGGACGATCGAACAGGTCCACGGCCTGCGGCGCTCTCTGCAGGAGCGGCTGGACGAGGAGCTGGCGCGGGCGGAACTCCGCTGGGGGAGCGAGGGGCTGGAGGGCGACCGCCAGTTCCTGCGCCTGCGCCAGGCCGCCCAGGGACTGGCGGACCAGCTGAGCCAGATGGAGGAGATGGAGACTCGGCTGGAGCGGATGCTCGAAACCGGCGAAGGCCGGTAGCCTGATCCCCCGCTCCCCCGTCACGCCCCGGCGAGCCCCCCCCAACCGTCGCCCATGGGCCAGGCCTACCAGCCTCTCCATCACAAGTACCGACCGCAGCGGTTCGACCAGCTGGTGGGGCAGGAGGCGATCGCCGTCACCCTCGCCAACGCGTTGCGCACGGGCCGGATCGCCCCGGCCTACCTGTTCAGTGGCCCACGGGGCACGGGCAAGACCTCCAGCGCCCGCATCCTGGCCCGCTCCCTGAACTGCGTCGCCGGCGACGGGCCAACGCCGGAACCCTGTGGACGCTGCGAGCTGTGTTCCTCCATCGCGGCCGGCGCCGCCATGGATGTGATCGAGATCGACGCCGCCTCCAACACCGGGGTCGACAACATCCGGGAACTGATCGAGCGCTCCCGCTTCGCGCCGGTGCAGGCGCGCTGGAAGGTGTACGTCATCGACGAGTGCCACATGCTCTCGACGGCGGCGTTCAACGCCCTGCTCAAGACCCTGGAGGAACCGCCACCGCGGGTGGTGTTCGTACTCGCCACCACCGATCCGCAGCGGGTGCTGCCCACGATCCTCTCCCGCTGCCAGCGTTTCGACTTCCGGCGCATCCCCCAGGAGCTGCTGGAAGGCCACCTGCGCTGGATTGCCGAACAGGAAGCGATCACGATCACGGAGGAGGCGCTGCACGTGGTGGCCCAGCGGGCCCAGGGAGGCCTGCGGGACGCCGAGAGCCTGCTCGACCAGCTCAGCCTGCTGCCAGCGCCGATCGAGGCCGGTGCAGTCTGGGATCTGCTCGGCGCGGTCCCGGAGGAGGAACTGCTGGCGCTCGCGGAGGCGATGGCCGCCGCCGAACCCCTGGCGGTGGTCGAGGCCAGCCGCGGCCTGCTGGAGCGGGGCCGGGAGCCCGGGGCCGTCCTGCAGGGTCTGGCGGGACTGTTGCGCGACCTGCTGCTCGCTGGCGTAGCCCCGGATCGCCTGGAGCTGACGACCGTTTCCCCCGGCCTGCGCCCGCGCCTGCCGAAGCTGGCCCAGCGTGTCGGCAAGAATCGGCTGCTGCAGTGGCAGGCACAGCTGCGGGGCAGTGAACAGCAGTTGCGCCACAGCGTCCAGCCCCGCCTCTGGCTGGAGGTGCTGCTGCTGGGCCTGCTGGCCGAGCCAAGGGCCGCCCAGGCCCGTGATCCGCAGGAGGCGGCGCCCCGACAGGCCGTGGCCGCTGGGCCAGCCCCCCCAGCAGCGCCGGTGGAAAGGCCAGTGGCAGTGCCGGTGACAGCGCCGATGGCAGTGCCGGTGGCAGCGGGGGCGACCGGCGGCGCCGCACCCGACCTCGGGGAACTCTGGCAACAGATCCTCGCGGGGCTGGAGCTGCCGTCCACCCGCATGTTGCTCTCCCAGCAGGCCCAGCTGGTACGCCTGGACGAACGGCGGGCGGTGGTGCGGGTGTCCGGCACCTGGATGGCCATGGTCCAGAGCCGGCTGCCGCTGCTCGAGAAGGCGGTGGCCTCGGCCCTGGGGGGCGAGCGGCAGCTTCTGCTGGAAACGGGCGGGGAACCCCCGGGGGGGGAGCGTCCCGCGGCGAGGACTCCCCCGGAGCCAGCGATGGCGGAGCGGGCGCAGCCACCCCTGTCCGCCGCCCCGGCCCCGCCAGCACCCGCAACCGTGCCGGGGCCCCCTTCAGGCGCCTTGCACGCTCCCGCAGCGCCACCGCCGTCACCGCGGCCGGTTCAGGTTCAGGCCCCACCAGCCCAGGCACCGGCTTCGCCTCCTCCAGGACGCTCCCCCCTGGAGGAGCGGGCACGGCGGCTGGCCGACTTCTTCAACGGCGACGTGATCGAAGGGCTGGAGGAGGAGGTGGCCTGACCCAACCCGGGAGCCGGAGGGGGCTTCAGGCCTGACCACCCCCGGCGGCCAGTTCCCCCTCCCCCTCAGGCCCGAGTTCCCCATCCACGTCAACGTCGCCGAGGTGGAGGGTCTTGGCCCAGATCAGACGTTTCGGCAACAGGGCCATCCGGGCGGTCACCCAGGGGATCACCACGAACCAGTGCATCAGGTAGAGGAGACCCAGAGCAGCGTTGGCCAGGGTCATCTCGGGCAGCGGTGGCCCGCCCCCCCGGGCACGGCGGCCGCCCCCGACCAACGCCAGGGCGGAGGAGGCGAGGGCAACGATCGAGAACGGCCACATCAACGGAGGCGTGCCGGTGATCAGCACCCCGGCCAGATCGGCGGCCGCCAGCAGGGGCATGGCGTACTGGAGCAGGCAGAAGGCCACCAGATCGAAGGTCTGGAAACGGGTCAACCGTCCGGATCCGAAGCCGAAACCGTGGTCGAGGAAGCGCTGAAGTCCCCCCTCCGCCCAACGCTGTCGCTGTCGCCAGAGGGCCGGCAGCCCGAGCACCCCCTCCTCCCCCACCGGCGGATCCCAGAGAACGCCGATGGAATGTCCCGCCAGCACGAGCCGGAGGCTCAGGTCGAGGTCGTCGGTGAGGGTCGATTCGTTGAAGCCGCCACAGGCCAGAAGCGCGTCGCGACGGAGCAGCTGGCCGTTGCCGCGAAGCTCGCCCACCCCTCCCCTGACCAGCCGACCCTCCTGGATCAGGGCGTCAAAGGCCATTTCCATCGCCTGCGCACGGGTGAGGAGGTTGGCGGAGGCGTTCACGACCGCCTTGCGCAGCTGGACGGCGTCCATGTCGCCGGATACGGCAAAGGGGATCAGCCGCTCCAGCGTGTCGGGCTGGAGATCGGCGTCGGCGTCGAGCACCAGCAGCCATTGACCCTCCAGCTCCCGCAGGACGCGATTCAGGGCGCCCGACTTGCCGCCCCCCGCATCCCGGGGCCGACGCAGCAGGCGCAGCTGGGGCCATTGGGCCTGAAGCCCAGCCAGCACCTCGGGCGTGCGGTCCTCGCTGCCGTCATCGATCACCCACAGGCGCAGCGACCCCTCCGGCCAGCGCAGGGCGGCCACCTTCTCCACCAGACGGGCGATCACCGCCTGCTCATCCCGGGCCGCCACCACCACGTCGATGCTCGCGTCGCTGCAGGCCGGGACCGGGTCCGACGGCAATGGGGCACCGACCCCACGCAACACGGTCAGCAGGCCATGGCCGCCGAGGAGGACGGCCAGCAGGCCGCCGGGCAGAAGGCGAACGGCAGGGTTGAGGGCATGGGGGGAGAATCCCGCCGCTGCGCAGACCAGAAGGAAGAGGGCGGCCTTGAGACGCCGGCGATCGGTACTGGTGCCGCCGGCGTTCATAAGGTCTCCAGAAGTTACCGAACTTTAAGGGGCACCTCCCAGGCCGCGGAGGGATTGCAATTCCGTGCCGGGATAGTAGTGGGCAAGAATCCTGGCGGTGCTCCAGCCCCGGCGGGCCAGATCGATGGCTCCAGCCTGGGACAGGCCGGCGCCATGGCCAAAGCCCCCGCCCTCCAGCAGCCAGCCGCCGCCGGGCGCGGGCTGGACGGTGAACAGGGTGCTTGGAAGCTGGCGGAAGCTGCGGCGAATGGCGTCCCGGCGCAGCTCCAGCGAGCCTTTGGCACCAACGATCCGCAACGCCACAACCCGCCCACTGGCTCCGCGCTCGCCGACCTCCAGCCGCTGCAGCGGGCCCAACCTCGCCGCCTCGCCGGGGAGTGCCGCGGCCACCGCTGCGGCGGTCAGCCGTCGCTGCCAGCGGAAGCGCGGGTGGTCGCTTCCGTAGGCCCCCTGGCCGTCCCGCAGCAGGGCGACCAGGCTGGAGGCGGCCAAGGGCAGGGACCAGCGGGACGCGAAGGTGGGCGGACCGTCGAGGGCCGGGCGCAGGTAGGGGAGGGCCCCGCCGGACCAGACCTCCTCGAAACCGGCGGACACCCCACCATTGCTGGCGTGATACACGGCGTGAATCGGCTCACCCTGCCAGGCGAGCACCTGGGCACCGGTGGCGGAGATCGCCGCGCGCACAGCCGCGCCGGCCTGGCGGGGATCGCTGTAAACCTGGCATTGGGTATCGGCGCAGAGGTGATAGCCATCCACCGCGAAGCGATGGCGGTTGCGCACCGCCCAGGTTCGGGCCAGCACGGCCTGGGCGGCCAGGGCGGCGGGCGGGGCGGCCGCGCCGATCTCATGGGGCACCACCCCTTCGAGGTAGCGCTCAAGGGGCACCTGCTCCAGCAACGTCCAGGTGCCATGGGCATCGGGCTGCAACCGGAAGGGACCGGCGTAGACCCCGCTCTGCCAGGCCAGACCGCCGGGGGCCGCGATCCGCAGCGGCCCCTTCAGGGCCACCGGGCCGGTGGGGCGGCGCAGACCCAACCCCAGACGATCCGCCTCCCGCTTCGCCACGAACCGGGTGGTGACCCCCTGGGGTGGCCTGGCGCCGGGGGGCGCCCACACCTCCCAGTCCCGAGGCCGGGCGATGCGTACGGCCACCCCCGCGGCCGACCAGGGGCGGGCGGCCCCCTCCGCACTCTCAAAACTGGGGAACGGCCCCTGAACCTGGCGACGCAGCACCAGGGGCTTCGGCAAACGCTGGCGGGTCCAGGCCAGCGCCAGCTCGGGGGCGGTGAAGCGCCGGCCCGCGGCATCGGTGAGGGTCAGGTTGCCGGACGCGGCCCGCAGGCGCAGCGGTGCCGCCTGGGCCAGGGCGCCCTGGGGGGCAAGCCGGGCCGCCAGCGCCACCCAGAGCACGGGCTGTTCCCGATTCAGTGGGGTCGGCGCGGGCACCGGCCAGTGGAGGGGGGCCTGGGGCTCCGGCGACGACTCCGAGGCCCGGCAGCCCCCGGCCAGCAGCAGGGCGAGGCCGGCCAGGAGCCGTGGCAGGGCCAGCGCGGCGGGGCGGGGAGATCGGGCGAACATGGGCGCGGCGTACGGGAGGGGGTTGGGGGAGGGAGGGCCGCGTCGTACTCTGCTTGTTTGTGCGCGCCAAGCAGCAGATGCCGAAGCTCAAGACCCGCAAAGCGGCCGCCAAGCGGTTCCAGGCCACCGGCAGCGGCAAGTTCGTGCGGAGGCGCGCCTTCCGCAACCACCTGCTGGATCACAAAAGCCCGAAACGGAAGCGCTATCTGGGCACGATGGCCGTGGTCGACGACCGCGACCACGCCAACGTCTCCCTGATGCTGCCCTACGCCTGAGCCACGGCTTCAATCCCTGTCCACCATCCCCACGCCCTGAGTTCGTTCCATGGCCCGCGTCAAGAGGGGCAACGTCGCCCGCAAACGCCGCAACAAGATCCTGCGCCTCGCCCGAGGCTTTCGCGGCAGCAACGGCAGCCTCTTCCGCACCGCCAACCAGCGGGTGATGAAGGCGCTGTGCAACGCCTACCGCGATCGCCGGCGCCGCAAGCGCGACTTCCGCCGGCTCTGGATCGCCCGCATCAACGCCGCGGCACGCCTTAACGGCACCAGCTACAGCCGCCTGATCGGAGGCCTCAAGAAGGCCGACGTGCGCCTCAATCGCAAGATGCTCGCCCAGTTGGCGGTGGTCGATCCCGGCGCCTTCCGTTCCGTGGTCTCCACCGCCGGCCACTGAACCCCCGCACAGCCCGATGCGAGAGCTTCTGCCCCAGGCCTATCTGATCGGCCTGATCGGGCTTTTGGCGGTCGCCGCCTTTGCCGTCGGTCGGCAGGTCCTGCGCGTGCGACGCGACGAGGCGGCCCTGGCCCGTCTCGGGGGCAGCGGCAGCTCCGAAGGTCCTCCCCAGGATTCGGCCGGGTTCTATGAACTCGGCTCCGTGCAATTGCGCAAACGGTTGTACGACCAGGCCGGCGACAGCCTGCGCCAGGCCCTGCGCAGGGCGGAGGAGGAACGGGCCCCGTCCGAAGCCCTGGCCCTGATTCAAAACGCCCTCGGTTTCGCCCTGGCGGCCCAGGGTCGCTACCCGGCCGCAATCCGCCACTATCGAGCCGCCCTCAAGGCCCGGGCCGACTACCCCGTCGCCCTCAACAACCTGGCTTTCGCGCTCGAGAAGCAGCAGAAAGGCCAGGAGGCTGGAGAGCTCTACAAAAGGGTTCTGGAGCTGGAGGCCGGGAACGCCACGGCTCGCAAGCGCCTGAGGCTGCTCGAGCGGCGCAGCGTCAGCGAGGGGCCCGGCTCCGACGGCGACAAGGCCGCCTGACCCGACTTCACCAGAGCCCTCGGATCACCCCGCCACCCTGGCTGCGGCTTTCCGCCGGGGGAACCGGCGCCGGAACCATCTGAAGACGGCCGCCGGGGGCGGTGAGACGGGGGGAATGCCAGCCGCTCAGGGATAGCCCCTGCAGCCCCTGGAACTCTCCTCCCGCCTCCAGGCCGCCCCCCAGGGTGGCGGCGAGCGGCAGAAGGTCGAGCTGGTCCGATTTGGCGTTGATGTTGCCCTGGACGGGGGTCTCGACGTCAGCGATCAACATGCGACCCCGCAACACCACCATCTGGCCGGTGGGCACCACGGAATCGAGCAGGAGCTGCACCGGCAGGCGAGCGGCTCCCGGCTCAAAGGGGCGGTAGTTGCCGCGCCAGTAGCGGGGGATGCGGGCGGCGATCAGCACGGCCCGGGCCACCGGATCGAAGGTCTCGACGCTGCCGCCGATCCCGCCGTCCTCCGAGAGGGATCCCTTCGGAGGCACATAGGCCGGGAAGGCATCCGCGGGGAGCGAAGGGGCGGGGGTCGTCTTCGCCGCAGGGGCGTTGGACACCATCAGGGCCGGCGGCATCGCGGCCACGGGGGTGAAAGCCAGCAGCGGCATCGCGGGAAGCGCAGGTGCGCAGCGAGACTAGGGGGAACCGCCCGCCCTGCACACCAGCCCGTGACCCAGAGCGCTCCTCCTTCCCTCGCCACCTCCCCCGGGGATGCCGGCAACGGCCCTGACGCGGCGGGCGACGCGGGGCTGGTGATCGGCGGCCGCCGCTTCACGAGCCGGTTGATGACGGGAAGCGGCAAGTACCCCACCCTGGCGGCGATGCAGGCCAGCCTGGTGGCCAGCGGCTGCGAGATCGTGACGGTGGCTGTGCGGCGCGTTCAGAGCCAGGCCTCGGGGCATCAGGGGCTGATGGAGGCGATCGACTGGAGCCGGCACTGGATGCTGCCCAACACCGCCGGCTGCACCACGGCGGAGGAGGCGGTGCGGGTGGCCCGTCTGGGGCGGGAGCTGGCCCGGCTGGCGGGACAGGAGGACAACGACTTCGTGAAACTGGAGGTGATCCCCGAAGGCCGCCACCTGCTTCCCGACCCGATCGGCACCCTGGAGGCGGCGGAGCAGCTGGTGAAGGAGGGTTTCACGGTGCTGCCGTACATCAATGCCGACCCGTTGCTGGCGAAACGTCTGGAGGAGGTGGGCTGCGCCACGGTGATGCCCCTGGGATCGCCGATCGGCTCGGGCCAGGGGATCCGCAACGCCGCCAACATCGCCCTGATCATCGAGGGCGCCCGGGTCCCGGTCGTCGTGGATGCGGGGATCGGTGTCCCCAGCGAGGCGGCCCAGGCGATGGAGATGGGGGCGGATGCCCTGCTGATCAACAGCGCCATCGCCCTGGCCGGCGATCCGGTGGCCATGGCCGGCGCGATGGCCCTCGCCACCACCGCCGGAAGGATGGCTTTCCTGGCCGGAAGGCTGCCGGTGCGGAGCGAAGCCCACCCCAGCTCGCCGACGCAGGGGCTTGTGGGGGCGTGAGGGCGACGGGGGTCTGTGACAAACCATTCCGGATCGGGTTTGGATCCGGAGGGGGTCCATAGCGTTTGTTCAGTCACATCCCCAGCCATGCAGGTCACGGAAGAGGACGGCGGCCGGCTCAACGCCTTCGCCAAGGAGCCACGCATGGTGGTGATGGAGAAGGGCGAGGGCGGCGCCCGCAACACTCGCCTGGCGCTGATCGGCGGCCTCGTGCTGCTGCTGCTGCTCGTGGGGATCGCCGCAGGCATCCGCTGAACCGCGCCGCTCGGGTGGGGCCGGAGGCCTGTAGTAGCTTGACCCGGCTGAGCATCGGCTCGTTCAGGAGACACGGGTGAAGGTTTTCGTTCTCGGCGGCGACGGCTTCTGCGGGTGGCCCTGCGCGGTGAACCTGGCCGAGGCCGGCCACGACGTCGTCATCGTCGACAACCTGAGCCGCCGCAAGATCGACATCGACCTGGGCGTGGAGTCCCTGACCCCGATCGCCACGATCTTCGAGCGGCTGCGCGCCTGGGAACAGGTGGGCGGCAGGGTGATGCGTTTCGTGCAGCTCGACATCGCCCGCGAATATGAGCGGCTGCTCGAATTGCTCCGCAGCGAGCGTCCAGACGCAATTGTGCACTTCGCCGAGCAGCGGGCCGCCCCCTATTCAATGAAAAGCAGCGCGAGCAAGCGCTACACGGTAGACAACAATGTAAACGGCACCCACAACCTGCTGGCGGCAATTGTTGAGAGCGGCCTGAATATTCATATTGTCCACCTTGGAACCATGGGCGTGTACGGCTATGGCTCCCATCGCGGCGCCACCATTCCCGAGGGCTATCTCACCGTCGAGGTCCCCCAGCCGGATGGCAGTCGCTTCACCGAAAAGATCCTGCATCCCACCAACCCAGGCAGTGTCTATCACATGACTAAAACACTGGATCAATTACTCTTCTTTTACTACAACAAAAACGACGGCATCCGCATTACGGATCTACACCAGGGGATCGTCTGGGGCACCAACACTGCCCTGACCGAGAAAGACCCACGCCTCACCAATCGTTTCGATTACGACGGCGACTACGGCACGGTGCTGAATCGCTTTCTGATGCAGGCGGCGATCGGCTATCCCCTCACCGTCCATGGCACCGGCGGCCAGACCCGAGCCTTCATCCACATCCGCGATTCGGTCCGCTGCGTACAGCTCGCCCTGGAGCACCCACCCGTGCACGGCGAGAAGGTGAAGATCTTCAACCAGATGACGGAAAGCCACCGCGTCGCCGACCTGGCGGAAAAGGTGGCCGCCCTCACCGGAGCCCGGGTCGACCACCTGCCCAATCCGCGCAACGAAGCGATCGAGAACGACCTGATCGTCGACAACCGCTGCTTCCTGGAGCTCGGCCTGAAGCCCACCACCCTCGACGACGGCCTTCTCACCGAAGTGGTGGATGTGGCGCGGCGCTGGGCAGATCGCTGCGACCGCTCCAAGATCCCCTGCCGCTCCGCCTGGACCAGCCGCCAGGCGGAAGCCATCCGCTCCAGCGGCTGAGGGACGCGTTCGCGACCGTGAAGATCGCTTTTTTCACCGAAACCTTCCTGCCCAAGGTCGACGGCATCGTCACCCGGCTCACGAAGACGATCCAGCACCTGGTCGCCGATGGCGATGAGGTGCTGGTGTTCTGTCCGGAAGGGGCGCCCCATACCTGGATGGGCGCCCGGGTGATCGGCGTGCCGGCGATGCCCCTTCCCCTCTACCCCGAACTCAAGCTGGCCCTGCCGCGGCCTGCGGTGTCCGAGGCGCTTGAGCGCTTCGCCCCCGACCTGGTGCATGTGGTCAACCCAGCGGTGCTGGGACTGGGCGGCATCTGGCTGGCGAAGACCCGCAACCTGCCCCTGGTGGCCAGTTATCACACCCATCTGCCGAAGTATCTGGAGCATTACGGCATGGGCATGCTCGAGCCCCTGCTGTGGGAGCTGCTCAAGGCCGCCCACAACCAGGCCCAGCTGAACCTCTGCACCTCCACGGCGATGGTGGACGAGCTCAGCGAGAAGGGCATCCAGCACACAGCCCTCTGGCAGCGTGGCGTGGACACCGACCTGTTCCGCCCCGAGCTTGCCAGCCCGGCGATGCGGCGGCAACTGCATGGGGCGCACGATGACACGGGCCACCTGCTGCTTTACATCGGCCGGCTTTCGGCGGAGAAGCAGATCGAGCGGATCCGGCCCGTGCTCGAGGCGATGCCCCAGGCGCGATTGGCGTTGGTCGGCGATGGCCCCCACCGCCAGCAACTGGAGCGGGTGTTCGAGGGTACCCCCACCACCTTCGTGGGCTATCTGGCCGGCGAAGCGCTGGCCTCCGCCTACGCCAGCGGCGATGCCTTCCTCTTCCCCTCCAGCACCGAGACCCTGGGGCTGGTGCTGCTGGAATCCATGGCGGCCGGCTGCCCGGTGGTGGGCGCCGAACGGGGCGGCATCCCTGACATCGTCACGGACGGAATCAACGGCTGTCTGTACAACCCGGACGACCGGGACAGCCTCACCGCGGCTGTGCAACGGCTGCTGGGCGATGCGGTCCAGCGGCGCACCCTGCGGCTGGCGGCCCGCCAGGAGGCCGAGCGCTGGGGGTGGGCCGGAGCGACCGAGCAGCTGCGGGGGTACTACCGCCGGGTGCTGGGTCAGCGGCCCCTCGAGCTGGTGGCCTGAGGGGCCGGATCTCCGGCCCCTGAGCCCCCCCGAAACCATGTGGTCATTAGGGCCTTGACCATCGGCGCCGCGACGGTGCCGCCATAACCGCCACTGTTCTCGCCGAAGGCGATGATCACAAGATTGGGATGGCCGGCCGGGGCATAGCCGCCGAACCAGGCATGGTCGGGGCGGGGCGGATCCTCGGCCGTGCCCGTCTTGCCCGCCACCGGAGGCAGGGAGCTGTCATTGAGGAGCGTGGCGGTGCCCTCCGTCACCACCTGCCGCAACCCCTCCCGCAAAACCCGCAGGGTCTGGGGCTTCAGGCCGATCGTGCGCCTGGGTCTCGATCCCTCCACCAGGTGGGGGGTGACGAGGATGCCGCCGTTGGCGACCGCCGCATAGAGCCGCGCCATCTGGAGGGGCGTGACGGTCACCGCCCCCTGGCCGATGGCGGAGGTGATGGTGTCGACGGAGGTCCAGGGCTCGCCCAGCTCCCTGCGTTTCCAGGCGGGATCGCCCAGCAGGCCGGGGCTCTCCTCCTCGGCCAGCTCCACTCCGGTGAGACTGCCGTAGCCCATCCGGCGCGCGGCGCGGAAGAGCTCCTGCGGGCCCACCTTCAGAGCAAGCTGGTAGTAAAAGCTGTTGCTGCTCACCGCCAGGGCCTTCTGGAAGCCGATGGCTCCGAAGGCGCCGTGGTCGCCGTAGCACTGCCCGTCGTAACAGAACTGCCCCATGGTCGGGATCGTGGAGGCGGCCCCGTAGCGGCCGGATTCCAGGCCCGCGATGGTGCTGACGATCTTGAAGGTGCTGGCCGGGGGGAAGCCCCGCAGGGCGCGGTTGAGCATGGGCGCCTCAGGCCGGTTCAGGTCGTTCCACTGGGCCAGCGTCGGCCCCTCGGCAAAGACGTTGGGGTCGAAGCTGGGACGGCTGGCGATGGCGCGGATCGCCCCACTGCGGGGATCGAGGGCGACGATCGCCCCTTTGCGGACCCCGTCGAGGGCCCGTTCGGCGGCCTGCTGCAGGGGCAGATCCAGGGTCAGGCGCAGATCGCGGCCGGCCCGGGCCGGCCGGTCCCCGAGCACGCGCTGCACCTGGCCGGCGGCGTCAACCTCCAGCTGTTGCCCACCCCACTCCCCGCGCAGGTGGCGCTCAAACGCCCTCTCCAGACCCGTCCGGCCGATGCGGTCGCTGAGGCGATAGCCCTGGTCGCGCAGGCGCCGGTACTCCTCCTCGCTGATGCTGCTGGTGTAGCCGATCACGTGGGCGGCAAGGCTGCCGTGGGGATAGGCGCGCAGCACCTCGATGCCCACATCGATGCCCCGCAGCGCACCGGCCTGCTCCCGCAGGCGCAACACCTGTACGGGGGTCAGCGGACCG
>JBIIND010000157.1:0-4819 GCA_044337665.1 Cyanobium sp. | reverse complement strand
ACACCAGGCCCAGCACCAGCAGCAGCTCGCGGGGCTCCAGAAACAGCCGCGCCAGGCCATCGCCCCAGGGGCCCAGCCCGGTGGGGGTGAGATGGGCGAAGACAACGCTCATCGCAGCGCCCGCTCCAGAAACCACAAGCCCACCAGCGCCACGCCCCCACCGGTCGGCAGTTCGGCGCCATGGGCATGGCCGTGGAACACCGCGAAGGCGGCCACGATCAGCGCCGCCAGCCACAGCGGCGGCCGCAGCTCCAGGAGCACCATCAGGCCCATCAGCAGGCCCGAGACGGCAATGCCGATCTCCACCCCCGGAATCGGCACCCCGAGCAGGGCCAGCAGCCCGCCGAAGGCCATCACCAGCGGAAACGCCACCGGCAGCACCCACAGGGCCGGCGGACCAAGCACGGCGCCCCAGAGCCCCACGGCCACCATCGCCACCCCGTGATCCAGCCCCTGGATCGGATGGAGGAAGCCGGCCCCGAAGCCACCGCCGGGATGGGCCTCGGCATGGGCCCGGGCGGCGGCCGGCGCCAGGACCAGGGCGGCCACCGCCAGCGAGGACCAGGGGAAACGGCGCATGGCGCTCGCTCAGTCGCGGTGGAATCCTGCTCCAGGCTGGCCGGTTCCCTGAAGAAGGCGCCCCGGTCGGCCGCCGGGCATTCTGGGATCTCCTGCCGGAGGACCCGCGATGCCCCCCCTGCCACCGCCCGAGCCCTCCCGCCTGCTGGAGACCACCGCCAGCCTCGACGCCCGCAAGATCCGCTTCGAGATCAACCGCCTCGTGCTGCCGATGGGGGTGGAGGGCACCTTCGGGATCATCCGCCACCCCGGCGCCTCCCTGGCGGTGCCGGTGCTCGCCGACGGCCGGGTGGTGCTGCTGCGCCAGTACCGCTTCGCCGTGGAGGCCCGCATCCTCGAATTCCCGGCCGGCACCCTCGATGAGGGCGAAAACCCGATGAGCACGATGGAGCGGGAACTGCAGGAGGAGGCGGGCTACCGCGCCGAGCGCTGGGATCCGCTCGGGGTGATGCTGCCCTGCCCCGGGTACTCCGACGAGGTGATCCACATGTTCCTCGCCCGCGAACTCACCCCCCTGGACAAGCCGCCGGCCGGCGATGACGACGAGGATCTGGAGGTGCTGGTGCTGGAGCCCGCCGCCCTCGACGCGATCCTGGCCAGCGGCGAGGAGTACCTCGACGGCAAGAGCCTGGCGGCCTGGTTCCGGGCCCGCCAGGTGCTCGGGCTCTGAGGGGGTGACCGCGATGGAGCGCGACCGCTGGCTGTTCTGGCATCGCCGTGATCTGCGCCTGGCCGACAACCTCTCCCTGGCGAAGGCCACGGCCCGCACGGCGGCGGTCACCGGGGTGTTCGTGCTCGATCCGGCGATCCTCGGCGCCGCCGACCTGGCGCCGGCGCGGCTGTGGTTCCTGCTGGAGAGCCTGAAGGAGCTGGCCGAGGGCTGGCGCCGCGCCGGCAGCCGGCTGGTGCTGTTGCGGGGCGATCCGGCGGAGCTGCTGCCGCGCCTGGCCCTGGCGCTCGGGGCGCGGACGGTGGCCTGGAACCGCGATGTGGAGCCCTACGGGCGCGAGCGCGACCGGCGCGTGGCCAAGGCGCTGCAGGCGGAGGGCTGCCGGGTGGAAGTGGCCTGGGACCAGTTGCTGGTGGAACCGGAGGCGCTGCGCACCGGCGCCGGTGAGCCCTATCGGGTGTACGGACCGTTCCTGCGCAACTGGCGCGGCCAGGTGGCCCGCCGGGCGGCCCTGGGTTCCGCACTCGACGGCGGCCTGGAGCCGGCGGCCACCCCCCGGGATCTGATCGACCTCGACCCCGACGGCCTGAGCCGCCCCGATCTGTGGGCCGCCCTGCCGCGGCTGGAGGCGCTGCCGACGGAGGCGGCGCTGGCGGCGGACCTGGGCCGGGCACCCTTCGCCGGTGCCGGCCTCTGCCCCTGCCGCCCCGGCGAAGCGGCCGCCGCCGCCCAGCTGGAGGCCTTCGCCGCCGGGCCCCTGGGCCGCTACGAACCGGGGCGCAACTTCCCCGGCGAGGCCGGCACCTCCGGCCTCTCGGCGGCCCTCAAGTTCGGCACCCTCAGCCCGCGCCAGGCCTGGAGCGCCACGGGCACCGCCCTGGAGAGTGCCCGCAGCGAGGAGGAGCGCCAGGCGATCGGGGTGTGGGAGCAGGAGCTGGCCTGGCGGGAGTTCTACCAGCAGGCGCTGTTCCACTTCCCCGAGCTCGCCGACGGCCCCTACCGGCCCCAGTGGCGCCACTTCCCCTGGGAGAACGACAGCGGACGGTTCGAGGCCTGGGGCGAGGGGCTCACCGGCGTGCCGATCATCGACGCGGCGATGCGCCAGCTGAACCAAAGCGGCTGGATGCACAACCGCTGCCGCATGGTCGTGGCCTCCTACCTGGTGAAGGATCTGATCATCGACTGGCGCTGGGGCGAGCGGCGGTTCATGGCCCACCTGGTGGACGGCGACCTGGCGGCCAACAACGGGGGCTGGCAGTGGAGCGCGAGCAGCGGCATGGACCCCAAGCCCCTGCGCATCTTCAATCCCACCACCCAGGCGGCCCGCTTCGACCCCGACGCCTACATCCGCACCTGGCTGCCGGAGCTGGCCCATGTGGCCACGGAAGACCTGCTCAGCGGCAGGATCGGGGCGCTGGAGCGGCGCGGCTACCCCGAGCCGATCGTCGATCACAAGATGCAGCAGGCGCACTTCAAGGCGCTGTACGCCAGTCTGCCGCGCGGCTGAAGCCTGCGCTCAGGCCGCGACGGCGGCAGCCGGGGTGGCCACCAGCAAGCGGCGCAGCACGGTGATCACCTGGTCCTGCTGCTCATCGCTGAGCTCCGGGAAGATCGGCAGGCTGAGCACCTCGGCGCAAAGGCGCTCGGTGACCGGCAGGCTGCCGGGCCCGTAGCCCAGGTCGGCGTAGGCGGGCTGACGGTGGATCGGGATCGGGTAGTAGATGATCGTGCTCACGCCGGCGTCCTGCAGGCGCTGTTTGAGCCAGTCGCGGCAGCAGGCCTCGGGCAGACCGTAGGTGGCGCTGTCGGCCGCGGGGGTGCAGGCTCCGGCGCAGGCGGCCCCCGCGTTGGGGCAGAGGGGGACGCGCACCACGAACTGGTTCCAGCTGTGCCCGTCCGGACCGGCTTCCGCCAGGTGCAGCCCCTCCAGATCGGCGAGACCCTCGTGGTAACGGGCGGCGATGGCGCGGCGGCGCTCCACCCAGCCGGGAAGATGGGGCAGCTTCACGTTCAGCACCGCCGCCTGGAGGGCATCGAGGCGGCTGTTGTACCCCAGCTCGGTGTGCAGGTAACGGCGGGGCATGCCGTGCACCGCCAGCTCCCGCATCCGCTGGGCCAGCTCCGGATCGCGGCTCACCACCGCGCCCCCGTCGCCGGCCGCGCCGAGATTCTTGGTGGGAAAGAAGCTGAAGCAACCCGCGTCCCCCCAGCTGCCCACGGGCCGGCCCGCCCAGCTGGCGCCGGTGGCCTGGGCGCAGTCCTCGATCACCCGCAGGCCGTGGGCGGTGGCGATGGCGTTGATCCGCCCCATGTCCACCGGTCGGCCGAAGAGGTGCACCGGCAGCAGGGCCCGGGTGGCGGGGGTGATCGCGGCCTCGATCCGCTCGGGGTCGATCAGGTAGGAGCCCTCCTCCACATCGGCGAAGACCGGCGTGGCGCCGACGGCGCTGATCGCCTCGGCGGTGGCGAAGAAGCTGAAGGAACTGGTGATCACCTCATCGCCCGGGCCGATGCCCAGGGCGCGCAGGGCCAGCACCAGCGCGTCGGTGCCGCTGTTGCAACCCACGGCGTGGGGCACGCCGCAACTGGCGGCAAAGGCCTGCTCGAAGGCGGCGATGCCGCCGCCACCGATGTACTGACCGCTGCGCAGCACCGCCAGAACGGCGGAATCCAGGCTGTCACCGAGCTGCCGCAGCTGTTCGCTGAGGCTGAAAGGGGGCACGTTCATCGCGCAACCATACGTCCTTCGTCAGGATCCACGCACACCGCCAGCCCAGTCCGGCTCCCGGCCTGGATGCCATTTGATGTTGCAGCCGATCGAGGGCGTCTGCTCCGGCGGCACCGGCGCCCCCACCAGCACGGCCTCCAGGGCGGTGCGCAGGTCGCGGCCATCGAGGGGCACGGCATTGCCCGGCCGGCTGCCATCGAGCTGGCCCCGGTAGGCGAGGCGGTGGGCGGCGTCGAAGAGGAAGAGGTCGGGGGTGCAGGCGGCGCGGAAGGCGCGGGCCACGGATTGATCGGTGTCCTGGAGGTAGGGGAAGCGCCAGCCCTGGGCGCGGGCCTGGGCCGCCATCCCCTCCGGTCCGTCCTGGGGGTGGGTGGCGGCGCTGTTGCTGCAGATCGCCACCAGCGCCGCCCGCTCCCCGAAGTCGGCCGCCAGGCGCCCGATCTCCGGCTCGATGTGCTTCACGAACGGGCAGTGGGGGCAGAGGAAGAGCACCAGCACGGGCCGTCCCGCAAGGGCCTCCGGATCCAGGGGCCCGCCGCTCACCGGGGTCAGCCCCTGGAGCATGGGGTCGAGGGGCAGGGGGGTGCCCAGGGGCAGCATCGTGGAGGGGGTGAGGCTCATGGCGGAGGTCGCGACGAACGGGGGGCGCTGTCTTGAATCGAGGGCGATCATGGCCAGGATTCGGCCGCACCGGCCCCCGATCCCGCCACCGTTGCCGCCCCGGCTCCCCCCACCGTTGCCGCAGCCCCGCCGCCGACTGGCGATCGCCACGGCGGCCCTCCTGCTGCTCAGCAGCGGTTGCGTGCCCGCCAGCGAGCGCGCCAGCGTCCGGGTGTTCCCCC
>JBIIND010000156.1:0-4827 GCA_044337665.1 Cyanobium sp. | reverse complement strand
AGTAGGTCTTTGGGTAGTAGGTCGACATATCCTGTGGGATCTCGCTGATCTGGAGGCAGCCGCACTGCAGGCATTGGAAATAGGTGAATTCCTCCCTGCTGCCCTGCATCATTTCCTTGACGCGATAGATCGGATGTGAAGCTGCGTGTTCGCAGATCTGGCAGGTGTGCAATTGAAAAATCGTCACTGTGCTTAGTTTAGCAGTGAATTCAGGCTTTTCTTCCTGTCGGGCAACGCAGCGAAAGCCACTTTTGTTTGCTGGCTAATTGCTGGCGACCCCTTCCCGTCTGATGCTGCCGGCCGCGGTCGAGTTGCCCCTGTCCGGAGCTGGATGGTTCAGAAGCTCCTGAGCAGCAGCGAGCCGCCCATCAGCAGGGCGAGCACCTCGAAGGCGCGCTTCACCACCTGGCTGCCCCGGGCGATGGCCAGGTGGGCACCGAGGTAGCCCCCCGCGATCGAGCCGGCCAGCAGCATCGGCACCCAGCTCCAGGCGATCTGGCCCTGCTGGCCCAGGGTGAGAGCACCGGCCCCGTTCCAGAACAGGCCCACCAGCACCAGGGTGTAGGCCACGGCGCGGCCGTAGTCGAGGCCGAACCAGCGCACCAGCCACAGCGTCACGAACAGGCCGGTGCCGGAGGTGAGGGAGCCGTTGAGGAAGCCGATCGTGAACAGTCCCAGTCCGCCGATCAGCAGCTGGCGGAGGTCCTGCGGCACCGCCCGGGTGCGGACTCCCAGGGCCGGGGACGCGAGGGAGTAGACGCCCAGGCCGATCGTGAGCAGCCCGAGCAGCAGGGTGCAGAGGCGGGGTGGCAGGGCGAGCACCACCTTGGCCCCGAGAACCACGCCGGGCAGGCCGGTGACCAGCATCAAGCCCGCCAGCTTCGGGTTGAGCGAGCGCTCGCGCCAATGGCGCAGGCTGGCGCCCACCCCCAGCGCCACGCTGGCCAGCTTGTGGGTGGCCAGGGCAAGAGGAAAGCTCAGCCCCAGCAGGATCAGCACCGGCAGCTGCACCAGCCCCGCCCCACCGCCCGCCAGGGCCGAGAGCAGGTTCGCGAGCAGGGCGGCGCCGAAGAGGGCGAGCTGCAGGAGCAGGTCGGCGGCGTTCATCCGCCCGCCTGCTTCGGCCGGAAGCCGGCCTGCTCCAGGGCCGCCAGGGCTGGGGCCACCTGGTCGCCCTGCAGTTCGATCACGCCGTCCTTGAGGGTGCCGCCGGTGCCGCAGGAGGCCTTGAGTTTTTTCAGCAGCTCCCGGGCTTCGGGTTCGGCGATCTCCAGTCCCGTGATCGCCGTCACCAGTTTTCCCCCCTTGCCCGCCTTGATGCGCTGGATCCGCACCCGCTGCTGCGCCTTCGGGGTGGAGGGACCCGCCGGCCGCTCCGTGCTGGCCTGGCGGCCGCTTCCCCCCGGGCTGAATTCCTGCCAGCCGCCCTTGTTGGCCATCACCCCTGCCCCGCCGCAAGGCCCGATTCTGGAGTGGCACCGCCCGGGGCTCCCCCTATCCTGGCCGTCCTGGGTGCGCCCCCTCCCGTGACGCTGGTGCCGCCCCGCCGCCTTCTCCCCCCGCTGCTCGCCGGCGTGGCCCTGGTGCCCGCGGTGGCGGCAGAGCCCGCGCGGATCGCCCCTTACCAGGAGATCGGTCCTGCCGACTGGGCGGTTCAGGCCCAGGGCCAGGGCCAGGGCCAGCAGCCGGCGGCCAGGGACTTTGCCCCGATCAGCAGCCTGTGGGGCGATGTGCGCTGGTGGATCGGCAGCGTGGGCTACGGCGGCAACCAGATCGAAGCCGGCAGCAACAGCTACGCCGGCCGGCCGCTGCGCGATGCCTTCGCCTTCAACCAGGACGTTCGCCTCACCGTGGCCACCAGCTTCGACGGCGCGGATCTGCTGCGGCTGCGGCTGCGCGCCGGAGACGGCGGCTTCTCGCCTTTCCGCGACAGCATCGCCCCCACCCTGCGCGTCAGCGGGCTCAGCCCGGGCACCTGTGCGGTGGGTCGCTTCTGCCGCAACAACCTGCTGAGCCTCGACAAGCTCTATTACCAGCGCCCGATCGGCGCCAGCTGGCAGTTCAGCGTCGGCAGCCGGGTGAATCAGAAGGACATGATCGGCATCTGGCCCTCGTTGTTCGATGACAACGAGCTGATGCTCTCCCTGTTCGGCAAGGCGGGCGCCCCCGGGGCCTACAGCGATCTGAAGGGAGCCGGGGTGGGGGTGGTCTGGAGGCGCGCCCCGGAAGCGAACCGGGACCCGGGGCCCGTGCTGAGCGCGGTCTACGTCGCCGCGGCGGCGGATGACGGCGAGCCCGGCCGGGGCGGCCTGGCCTCCGGCGCTGGCCTGGCCGCCGGCACCCTGCAGGTCGGCTGGCTCGGCTCCGGCTGGGCGGTGGCCGGCGCGTACACCCGCAACCAGGCCGGTGCCCTCAATTCCGGTGCCATGACGCCCCTGGCCCGCCAGAGCTGGCCCCTGCCCCTCCCCGGCCAGGGGGGGGCGGTGGACTCCTGGGGGGTGTCGGGCTTCTGGCAGCCGGCAAGCAGCGGCTGGATTCCGGCCCTCAATCTCGGCTGGGGTTTCAACCACAACCGCTACGACCGCTCCGGCCCCAACCGGGCGGCACCCCTGCTGGCGGCCCGGAGCCAGTCGTGGATGGTGGGCCTGAACTGGTCCGATGTGCTCACGGCCGACAGCGAACTGGGCTTTGCCATCGGCGCCCCGGTGTTCGTCACGGCCTTTCGCAACGCCGCCGGTGAGCGGGGGGCCGCCGACGCTTCGCCGCTGATGGAGCTCTGGTACCGCTATCAGGCCAGCGACTGGCTGACGATCAGCCCGGGCCTGTTCTGGCTGCCCCGCCCCCGGGGCCAGCTGAGCGCCGCCGGCAGCAGCTTTGACAGCACCCCCCTGCCCCTCGGACGGGGGGCGCGCTTCTCGGCGCTGGGGGCGCTGTTGAAGCTGCGCTTCCGCTTCTGATGCCGATGGCCCGCCGCCGCCCCTCTGCGAGCCGTCGCCCGCCGATCCGTGGGCTGGTGGTGGGGATCGCCCCGCTGCTGGCGGTTCTGCTGGCGCCGCCCCTCGCCGCGCTGGCTGCACCGGCTGAGCCGGCGGTGTCCGCGCAGCGGCTGCACTTCAGCCAATCGACCAGCGCGCCCCTGTTGCGCTCCCATCTGCAGCTGCTGATCCGGCCGAGCGACCGTTCCGGGCCCGTGGCGGCCCTGCTGCTGGAGTGGCCGCGGCGCTTCGATGGCCGCCTGCTGCTGGAAACGGTGCGCCTCTGCCGCATGGCCATCCCGCCGCAGGTGAGCCTCAGCCGCTGCGTTGAGACCCTGCCGGCCCGGCTGGAGCGGCTGGGGCCGGGCTCGCTGCGACTGGTGCCCGAGCGGCCCCTGGCGGGGGAGGCCGTGTATGGCGTGTCGCTGCGGCTGTTCAATCCCAGTCGCGTCGGCCCCTATCCGGTGCGGCTGCGGGTCTCCGCGACGGCCGACCCCGCCGCCGAGCCCATACCTCTGGGCAGCTGGTGGATCCCGATTGCGAGCGAGGACGACTGATCCTCAGGGGCAGCGGCGCAAACTCTGAGCTTCTTCACGCCACTGATGGCCTTTTCCTTGTCGGCTTGGCGTGAATCCGTCCGCCTTCGTCTCGGCCGCTTCCCTTCGCGCCGTCACCCCAAGCGGACGTGATCAGGCTTGTTGACCGCCGCCCTCAGGGCCGAGCCGGGAGAGGTGGCGGCCGTGCGGTGCAGTCTTCTGCGCAGCCGCCGGGATTGCTGCAGGGCGCCCAGCACTCCGAGCAGAGGCAGGGGACCGGGCACCGTCGTCGTCCCCATGGGGATGGAATACAGGACAGCCGTTCCCGAGCCGAAGGCAAAGCTCATCCCCTGACTCACGCCTGGAAATTGTTGGCAAACGGTCTGGCAACTGGGGCTGGGGGGCGCGGAAAACGTGAGACCCGAGAAGGCGTTCTGAAGATCGCTGAGCTGGGCATCGTAAGTGCCATCGGTGACCGCATTGAGATCAAAGCCGCTCAGTTTATTCTCGAGAGTGTTGCTCACCTGCACACCGGCAACCGTGGTGAGATTCAGGCCGCCGAAGGTGCCGAAAGCCTCCTCCGGACTGCCCCCGCCCATGGCGAGGAGGTAATAGTAGTTATCCCCAGCCGGTGCATCGGGGATGGGATTGTTCTGGTAATCGAGTTGGGTGTACCATGAAATGTTGTTCTGAAACAATAGCGTGTTGATGCTTGTGCTGGTTCCAGAAAACAAGGCGAAATCGTTGTCGACAACAATCTGAATGTTCAGGGCCTCCGCGGGGGTGGTCAGCAGAAGCAGGCCCGTCGAAAGGCCCAGAGGGGCCAGCGCCCACAGGGCTCGTTGGCTGGCCATGGCAAAAGGAAGGCAGGGATTCCTTAGCCTTAGCCAGGATTGAGATCCGTCTGTCAGGCGTAAGGAAGTCTTCCTGATCGCCTTCCCCTGCGGGCGCCTCAGGCGCGCAGCGCCCTGCCGGCCGCGGTGGCTCACCCCGCCACCGCCTCCACCACGCTCACCGGCGAGGCGGTGGGCACGATCCGCTGCAGGGTGAAGCCGGCGCGACTCAGCAGGATCGCGTACTCACCGGGACTGCGCTCCCGCCCGCCCTCGGTCATCACCAGCATGTTGAGGTCGAGCAGCTTGCCGGGGAAGGGGTTGTTGCCCGGCGGGATCACCTGCTCCACGATCAGCAGTCGCCCGCCGGGGGCCAGGCCGGCGCGGATCGGGGCCAGGATCCGCAGGCAGGCGTCATCGCCCCAGTCGTGGAGAATGTGCTTGAGCAGGTAGGTGTCGGCGCCGGCGGGGGCCTCGGTGAAG
>JBIIND010000154.1:0-4853 GCA_044337665.1 Cyanobium sp. | reverse complement strand
GGGCCTGGGGGGCAGAGGCGGTGGCAGAAACCAGGCAACGGCGGCGCTCAGGCCGAGGGCCGCCGCCCCCCCCACGACCCCCGCGAGCCGCTGGGGCAGGGGCGTACGCCCCTGAACCTCCCGGGCCCGCAGGGGGCGGGAGGGGGGAACGCGCCAGTCCACCTGCAGCCGGGGATCCAGCCGGAGGCGATCGAGCACGCGCACCAGGTCGGCGAGTTCCGCGTCATCGAGATCAAGGGCCAGGGGCTCCACGCCAGGCTGGCTGCTGCGCAGCAGGAGGCGATGGCGACCCCCATCCCCCGGGCCGATGGTGGCCGGCTCCTCCGATGCCCCCATGGGGAGGCTCACGCCGCTGATCAGGTGGCGGGCGTAGGGCAGCACCACCTGCAGGATCGCCTGGAGATGCTCGCGTCGACCTTCCAGTTCCTCAGGCCGGCCCACCCAGGCCAGGGTCCAGCCCGTGATGATGCCGATGGCATCGGCGCCATGGCCGGCGGAGAAGTCGGGAAGGCCCTCCAGGGTCAGGCGACAGCTCTGCTGGTCGTACTGGAGGGTTTTCTTCATCGAGGACGTTTGAAACATGGGGTCCTCAGCCGTCCGCGTCCATGAGACTGGCCCGCAGCCGCTCGAAGCCGCCGCTTCCGGCCGCCAGTGCCAGGGTCTGGATCAACTGACGGCGCGGCACCGCCCCAGCCTCGGGGTCGAGAAGCCGTTGCACACCGCTGCGGCGCGGGTTCATCCGCTCACGGGCCAATTCCCCCAGCCGGGCGGAGAACAGCGCCCAGCGGTCGCGGGTGAGGGGCTCGGGTTCGCTGCTGGAGAGCAGCTGGTGGAGCATCGGATAGATCTGCTCGGCCAGCACCCCCAGGATGTGGATCAGGGCGTCGGTCTCGGTGGCTGCGAGGGTGCCGCGCCGAAAGCTGCGCCGCAGGGGGTTGTGGCAGCGGCGCTTCCAGAGCTCCACCCGATTGGGGAAGAGATCTCCGTACCCGAGCTGCGAACAGATCGCCACCATGGCTTCCCCCCCATTGAAGGCGAGGGCCTCCACGGCGAGCAGCAGCAAGTCCAAGCGCTCCAGGCCACGTCGGGAGAGGGGGCGGGGGGCGGAGGCCGGAGCGGCGGGCGCGCTGGGGGGGGGAGCAGGGGGTGGGGGGGAAACGGTCGTGACCATGGCTGCGATACTGCCAGCACTGGCGGCCATCCGTCGACCGCCCAGGCTCCACCCTGACCTGCGAGGAGGCGGGCGCCACCATGGATGCGAATGCCGATGCCAGTGCCGAAGCGCTGCGCGCCCTGGTGCGCGACATCCCCGATTTCCCGAAGCAGGGCATCCTATTCCGTGACTTCAGCCCGCTGCTGCGGGAGCCCCAGGCCTGGCGGGAGGTGATTCGACGCCTCAGCGCGATCTGTGATCGACTCCAGCCGGAGCTGATCGTGGGCATCGAAAGCCGCGGATTCATTGTGGGCACGGCCCTGGCAACGGCCCGGGGCATCGGCTTCGTCAAGGCCCGCAAACCCGGCAAACTGCCCCCGCCGGTGCTCTCGGTGGAGTACGAGCTGGAGTACGGCAGAGATCGGTTGGAGATGATCAGCCACGGCTACGAGCACCAGCCGCGCGTGCTGATCGTTGATGACCTCCTGGCCACGGGGGGAACGGCTTCCGCCTGCGCCGAGCTGGTCAGGCAGGTGGGCGGTGTGCCCTGCGGCTTCGCCTTTGTGATCGAGCTGAGCGAGCTGGAGGGCCGCGCCAGGCTGCCGCAGGGAATGCCGGTGGAATCGCTGATCGTCTACTGAGGGGCGCCTGGAGGCCCGGAATCTCAGAGGTTCTGGTCCTGCCAGCTCAGGACGGCATCAAACTGCTCCAGGCTGATCAGACCGAACCGCCAGAGAACCACAGGCAGGGGGGCCTGCTCCAGCTGGGCCTGCTTGAGGCCGAGGGCCAGGGCACCGTCACTCAAACCGATCTGGCTGCGCAGGAAGCGCAGGAGCGGCTCGGGTGGGGTGGGCTGGGACGAGCTGCTGATCACCATGGCCGGGCCGGCACAGCCTTCACTGTGCCCCTGCGGCCATTGGGCGGCAAGGCCCGTGGGTCATGGCCCCGAGGGTGAGGCGGCGCAGCATCCCGCTGCCGCTGAGCAGGGCCAGGGCGAGGCGGCGCAGCGGCAGCAGCAGGGGCTGGCGATTGGAGAACAACCGCACCAGCAGGTCGGTGGCCAGGAGGGTGAGCAGCAGGTCAGGCCAACGGCGGCGGGCGTAGGCGGCCGCCAGGCGGGAGGGTCGCAGCCGCCCCCGGGTGGCCCGCTGGGCCAGGCGGTGCAGCACCTCCACATCGCGCCAGCAAAGGTTCAGCCCCTGCCCGCCCACGGGGTGGCAGCGGTGGGCGCTCTCCCCCACCAGCACGGCCCGGCCGCGGTGCAGATGGCGGGCCAGCTCAAGGGCCACCGGGAAAGAGCGCGGCGGGTCGAGCAGGGCATCGGGCTGGAGACCATCCGGCAGGGCCGCGGCCAGTCGGTCGAGAAACTCGGGACCCGGGAGGGCCTCCAGTTGGCGGCAGCGACCGGAGGGAGCACTCCAGACGAGCTGGGCCCGGCAGGGCCCCAGGGGCAGGACCGCAAAAGGCCCCTCCGGACGGAGAAGCTCCCAGGCCTCATCGGCGCGGGAACCGCGCAGCTGCACCTGGGCGGTCAGGCAGGACTGCCGATAGGGGAAGCGCCAGGATCGGATTCCCAGGCCCGCCCGGGTGGGGGAGGCGGGGCCGTCAGCGGCCACCACCAGGTCGGCGCTGGGCTCTTCGTCCCCCGCAGGAGGGAAGTCGGTTGGGGGAAGGCCGAGGGCGAGGTGCACCCGGGGCTCCTCGGCGAGGCGCTCCAGCAGTGCCTCCATCAAGGGGCGGTGAAGGGCGATCCAGCCCAGGGCGCCGCCGGCCGCCGCCAGGAGTTCAGGCCCCAGATCGGGGCTGGCGAAGGCGGTGTCGCTGCCGCTGCCCAGATCCCGCAACTGCAGATGGGTGAAGGGAACCAGAGCGGGCTCGATTCGCTCCCACAGCCCCAGGCGCCGCAGCAGCCTGCGGCTGGAATGGGTGAGGGCGTAGGCGCGGTTGCGGGCCACCAGGGCTTGGCGGTCCATCGGATCGTGAACCCGCACCTGCCAGCCGGCATGGGCCAGGGCGAGGGCCGAGAGCGCACCGGTGGGGCCGGCGCCATGGACGCGGGCGAACAGCGGGGCGGTCATGGCGGAGGGGGAGGGGAGGGGAGAGGCCTCCATAAAAAAGCCGCAACAATTCGGTTGCGGCCGGGGGTGAAGCTGGAAGAAGCCGATGGCTCAGCCGATGCCGAGCAGGCCGCGGGTGAAGGCTTCGCCGCCCAGGGCGAACTCGGTGGCCAGCAGCGCCACGAAACCGAGCATGGCCATGCGGCCATTGAGCTTTTCGGCGCGCTCATGGAAGCCCCAGCCAGCTTCCGTGCTCACCACTTCCATGCGGGGCTCGGAGGCGAAGGCGTTGAGGCGACCGCCGTCTTCGGTGGTCACCTGGGCTCCGCGGATGGTGGGGGCTTGGGTCATGGGAGGCTCGTTTCGTTGTGTTGCAGGAACTGTAACGCATTGTTGCGACCCTGGGGCGAACCCGTTCCCAGGAGGCGGCCGCCGAAGCAGGCGCTCAGCCCAGCCGCCGGGCGCACAGCTCCTCGAAGGCCGGCCGCAGCAGGTAGGGGTACTCGCCCACCCACAGCTTGATCTGGGGCAACCAGGCGTCGCTGAGGGCCCCGACGCGCCCGAAGTCGCGGCGGTCGCTCAACACCAGACAGCGCACCAGCATTCCGCGGCGGATCTGCTGGTGCTTCTTTTCGAACTGAAAGCGCACCTGCCCGAGGTACCCATCCCCATCCTCCAGTTCCAGAACCAGCCAGGTGCGCCGATTTTCCACCAACTCCAGCCGGCCGGCCCGGTCCGCCTGCTCGCGCCGTTCCTCCACCACCTCCCGGGTGAACAGGTCCGCGACCCGGCCCTCGAAGATCGCCGCCGCCGGATAGCGGCGCAGGGTGGCGTTGCGGCGCCCGGCCTCCACGATCGGCCCCCAAAGGATGTAGAGGACGGTGACCACCCCGGCCACCAACCACAGGGAGGAGAAGCGGCTGTTGAAGGCGAGGGTCTGGCTGATCAGCAGCAGCAGGACCCCGCCGATCAGGGAGATCAGGAGCCGCTGCAGCAGGGTGCGCGGGTCACGGCTGCAGGCGTTGAACTGGGGCCCGGTCGCCACCGCCGGGATCAGGCGCGTCAGTTCGCTGGGCGAGACCGGAATCAGCATGGCGCCCTCACAGCAGCCGTTCGAGCCCGTACACCATCCCCTCCAGGCCGCGCACCCGCCGCAGCGTGAGCAGCACCCCGGGCATGTAGGCGGAGCGATCGATCGTGTCGTGGCGGAGTGTGTAGGTCTCGCCGGGGGCGCCGAAGAGCACCTCCTGGTGTGCCACTAGCCCCGGCAGGCGAACCGAATGCAGCCGCAGGCCGCTCTCCCGCAGGCCACCGCGGCAGCCCGGCACCAGCTCCCGCTCCTCCACCTGCGGCGCGTTGAAGCCCTTGCCCAGCTCCTCGATCAGTTCGGCCGTCTTCAGACAGGTGCCGCTGGGGGCGTCGGCCTTGCGGTTGTGGTGAAGCTCCGTGAGCTCGCAGAAGTCGTAGAAACGGGCGGCGGCGGCGGCGGCCTGCTGCAGCAGCACCATGCCTACGGAGAAGTTGGGGATCACCGCGCCCCCCACCCCGGCCTTGGCGGCGAAACTGGCCAGATCGCGCAGCTGATCCGGGAGCAGGCCGGTGGTGCCGATCACCGGGTGCACGCCGTAGGCGATGGCGGCGCG
>JBIIND010000155.1:0-4853 GCA_044337665.1 Cyanobium sp. | reverse complement strand
CGCCACCGGCGCCACCACCGCCGGTTGGTCGAAGAGGGTGCCGCGCAGGTGCCCGTGGGCCCGCAGCACCTTCTGCAGCAGCTCGCCCCGGCCGCCGCCCACATCCACCAGGTGCTGCACCCCGGCGAAGTCGTAGGCGCTCAGCAGCGCGTCGGTCTCCGGGCGGGAGAAGTCGCCCATGGCGGCATCGAAGATCTCCGCCCGCTGAGGATGGCGCTGGTACCAGTCGAAGATGCCCATGCCGTAGCGGTGGCGGAAGGCGTTCTCGCCGCTGCGCACGCAGTGGAGCAGATCGTCCCAGCTGAGGTAATGCTCCTCGCCGAGCATGCGGGCGAACTGGCGCAGGGAGCCGGGGTGGTCGCTGCGCAGCAGCTCAGCCAGGGGGGTGAGGGCGAAGTGGCGCGGCGTTGTTTCCTGGAACAGGCCCAGGCTGGCCAGACCCCGCAGCAGCCGGAAGAGGGCGTCGGCGTCGGCGCCGCAGGCGGCGGCCAGGCTTTCCACGCTCTGCTCGCCAGCGGCCAGCTGATCGGCCACCCCCAGCTCGGCGGCCACGTGGATCATCTGGGTCACCCAGGCGCCACTGGCCATCGCCAGCAGCTGGTCGGTGGGGGTGAGCGCGGGCGGGCCGGGGTTGGCGGGGGTCATGGGGAACGGGGGCGAGGGCACTTCTGCGGTAGCGCCGCCGGGGGCGGCTGTCACCGGCCTGTGCCGTGGGTTATCGCCGCCGAGCGGCTGGATCGGCAGGCCCTGCACAAGCGTGGTTCCCATCCCAGGTCCACCTGAGGGCTGGGCGCTGATCGATGGCTGGAGCCGCTCCCGGTGCAGGCGATCACCCAGGACGTTCTCCAGCGCGCCCTCGATCCTTCTGGCTGAGCGCCTGGCCATCCGGGAAATCCTGAGCCTCGACAGCGTTTTCAATGTGTACCGACGCTTCCGGCGCGATCCCTGCCTGCCGGTGAATCTGCAGGAGTGAGCCGAGGGAGCGGTTTTCAGGGAGTTCAGCACTCCCGGAGCGCCGTTTCCTCCCTGTGCTCAGCCGGAGGCTGGCACGGAAGGCGGCGGCGCCGCCGTCAGGGTGAGGTCTCGATCAGCGCAGCAGACGAATCTCCAACGGCAGAGCCAGCTCGGCCCAGACGCGATCACAGGTGAGCACGGGCAGGCTGAGGCGCAGCGCCAGGCTCAGGCAGGCGCGATCTGCCAGCGACAGGCCGTGCCTGCGGGTCTGGGGCCAAAGCTGGGCGGCCATGTCGACATCCGCCGCCGAAAACGGCTCCACCCTCAGCCCCAGGGCCTGCAGATCCTCCCGCAGTCCTGCCACCTCCACGTCAGCGGACAGGGCCTTCTGCATCACCTCGGCCCAGTTCACGCTCGAGAGCACGGCGGCATCGATCCAGCTATCCACCGCCTCGGCGCCGGGCTCCTGCCTGAGATAGGCCAACAGCGCGGAAGCATCCAGCACCACCTCCATCAGGCCCCTTCCCGCTGGGCCTCCCGGCGGCGCTCGGCGAGCAGTTCATCCACCAGCTGGCGATCAGCCGGCACCCGGGCGAAGCGCGAGCGCAGGCGCTGCTTGATCGTTTCGGGCTTCTCCAGCACCAACCGGCCCTGCTCCTGCCGTGCCACCAGGGTGTCGCCATCGGCCAGCCCCAGGGACCGGCGCAGGGCTGCGGGGATCACCAGACGCCCCTGACGCCCGAGACTCACCTCCACTGGCCTGGCGGGCTGGGTCATGGCATGGATTGCGGTTTGTGCCACGTTATCGCCGGCGTGGCACACGTGCCGCACCCTGCGTGGGTGAGCCCATGCCGGCTCGCCGCTGCTTGGATCTCGGCCCGGTCAGGTCCAGGCAGTCGCTTCCCTCTTGAAGCGTCACCCTCTGGTGGCACAGGAGGACTCGTCGGTCAGCCATTGGCAGAATGGTTTTCTGCAGGGTTCGGGTGGAATGGCTGTCAACATCAAGAGCCCCCGGGTGGACGAGCTGATCGGCCAGCTGAGGCAGCGACGGCTGCGGCGCGTCGAGAAGCTTCGCCAGGAGCTGCCCGCTCTCCAGGAGCAGGCAGCCGCCCAGGCGCGGCCGTTTGCCGCGGAAAGCCTCTACGACAGCGAGGGCTTGCCCGGATGATCCTCGACACCTCGGTGCTCATCGCGATCATCCAGCGGGAGCCGTTGCCCCTGGCCTATGCCGGCGGGGATTTTGCGGCGGCGGGGTTCTGAAGGGAGTGCCCGTCTCGTGCTGGCCCTTCATGACCCGCCGGCATCCTCCTCCTCCCGCGGCCGCTGGTCCATCAGGGTGAGGAAAGCCCGCAATCGGGATCAATTGGCGGTGGAGGGGGCGATCTGCACTCGGGCTCAAAGAAGAGCGGATGCAACCAGGAGAGCAAGGTCTTGAGACAGGCATTTCCGCGTTCCAGCTTCTCGCTTTCTCTCTTCATCGACTCGATATCCTGATCGCTTCCTGTCCCCTCCACTATGCCGAGTGCACCCCGCTGCCTTGCCCAGGGACAACAGGATGGCTGGCGGGCTCAGACCGGCTCTCGCTGGGGAGCGCGACCCGCCTGGCCATGAATTCTCCGGCGTACCCGTCGGGCTTGATGAAGGGCGCTGAGCACCCCGAGGAGAGGCAGCGGTCCAGGAACCATCGGGATGGAGTACAGGACGGCCGTTCCCACATTGAATGCAAAAGCCTTTCCTTGACTTAGACTTGAATAAGTAGTGCAAGCTGTTCCGCAGCTGGTATTGGGAGGTGGCGAAAAAGTAAGATTTGGAAAGGCGGTTTGCACGTCGGATAGTAGGGCGTTGAAGGTTCCATTTGTGACCGCGCTGTTATCGTAGCCGCTGAGATAGCTTTGGAGTGCGTTGCTTACTTTTACGCCCGGGGCTGAGGTGAGGTTCAGGCCGCCTATGGTTCCGAAGGCTTCCTCCATGACTCCGCCTCCCATGGCAAGAAGGTAATAATAATTATCGCCCGCGGGGGCATTGGCTATGGGATTGCCCTGCGGGACTAACTGCTGTGACCATGTGTTGTTATTTTGGTATAAAAGTGTGTTGATGCTTGTGCTGGTTCCGGAGAAGAGCGCAAAATCGTTGTCAACAACCAGTTGGATATTCAAGGCCTTGGCCGGGGCGACCAGTAGAGGTGCCATCGAAAAGCCGATGCATAGGCTGCGCATCGGAAAACTGTATCCAAGAATGCTTCTCATGGTCGGTTGTCTCTACATATCCTCCCTAGCCACATTGCCTGCCTTATCAGCGAGTCTTCAGAATATGTTCCAATTCATGCCCGTTCGGGCGCTTTCCTCCCGCTCTTTTCTCTACCAGCAGCAGCGCGGCCGCTTCCCCAGGGCTGGCTTGTCGGCGACCCCGCCCCGCTAACCAGCACCGCCTCCCCCAGCGCTTCGGCACGTACTGGCGAAGCGGGAGGCCGCGGGCCTGAGGGCGGCCCACCGCTCTGGCTCCAGCGGGCAGACCTCACCCCCCATCCCGCGCTGAGTGGCACAAACTCGATCGTGCGTGCGGGGATCGGGAGGCGACGGGCCCTGCAAACCCCCAGACCGCCGCTGGCCTGGCTGGCGCCCCACACCTTTCGGGTGGAGACAGCGCAGCTCCTGTGGGTGGGCAATGGCTGGGAGGTGCAGCGCCAGCCGCTGCTGCGGATCTCGGCTGGGGCGTTTGCCATGGAATCGCCCACCGGTGAACCGGAGCGATCGGAGAAGGAAGGCCCGCAACACCGGGTGCGGCTGGCGGGGTTCTGGCTGGGGCAGGCGCCGGTTACCCAGGCGCAGTGGTGGGTGGTGGCCCGGTGGCAGCCGCTGCCAGCAGATCGCTGGGGGCGGGAGTTAGGCCCGTAGCCAACGTATTTTCAGCCCCGCCGCAATGCCAAGGCGCGCGGTTACACCGGGGGACGTTTTTCCCTGCTTTCGGCCGCTAACCAGGCGTTCAGGTCGTCGGCGCCTTGAAATTCGAGCAACGCCTCCGCCAAGGCCTCCAGCTGCGGCAGGGGCAGGGCGCGGATGCGGGCCTCCTGCGAGGCGGTAAGGCCACCGCAGCGGCGGCGCAACTGGCGCAAGGTGATTGCGAGTTCGCCGGTTTTCAGGCCCTGCTCCAGCCCTTGCTCGTGTCCGAGCTCCCTTCCCCGTTGCTCCCCCAGCCCAAAGATCTCCTTGTAGGCCACGCTTTGGCTGAAATCCTCCAGGGTGATGCCGGCCATGGCGCAGATCTCCGGGATCGCTCGTGTGGTGAAGCGTGCCAACAAGATAGCGGCGGTGGCATCGGCGATCTGGGGCTCCAGCTCGGTTCCGGCAACCGCCCCGCGGATCTCGGCGGTGGTTGTTGGCAGGCGGTCCTCTGTTTCCAGCAATAGCGCCAGGGTGCGCAGCAGCGGTGGGGCGTTGGGATCGGCCAGGGCGGGCCGCAGCTCCAGCCAGCGCACCCGGTGCTCCAGAAACTCGGCCACCGGCTCCGGATCGCCAAAGGCCAGGGTGCGCCTCGGGCAGATCACCACCACCTGCCAGCGGCGTACCGATTTGTGTTCCTGCAGGAAGCGTCCGGATTCGGCGTAGAGGCGCCGCAAAAACTCCGGATCGGCCCCCATCTGGTTTTCCAGCACCAGGGCCGGCAGGTTGCTGGCCTCCGGCTCGGCCAGAAACACCCCATCGGGCCGATGCTCCAAGGCCTTGAACACCGGCGCCAGGAAGCGGTAGCCGCCCGTTCCGGTCGCCGCCAGATCAGGGAGCAGCTGCAGGATGCGATTGGGTTGGGTTTGGAACAGCCAGTGGAAGAGCTTGTCGCTGGCGCTCATGCTGCGGATTGGGGGGCCATGGGCATCTTGGTTCGGGTAGAGCGACCAGCGCGGC
>JBIIND010000153.1:0-4872 GCA_044337665.1 Cyanobium sp. | reverse complement strand
AGGCGCACCCGCGCCACCAGCGCCGGTCGGGGGCGATAGCCGATCAGGGCCACGATCTCGGCGGCGATGGCGTCGTCGCTGGCCGTGCGCAGATAGCTGCGGTTGGCGATCAGGGCGTCGTAGAAGCCGGTGATGTCGAGCACATAGGCCCAGGCCTCCAGCAGCATCACGCCCAGGTCGTGGTCCCCATCCGCACGCCAGCCCGCCAGAGGGGCCTGGCTGGCGAGGGCGCCCAGCAGCGCCCGGCGGTATTGGGGGAAGCCGGTGATCTGGCGTGGCAGTTCGCTGAGCCCGGATCGGATCTGCGGGGGCTCGGGATGGGCCGGCTGCGGACAGCACCCGTGGGGGGGATGGCGCAGCGTCATGATCCGGCGACGGCGCTCCTGTCGCTGTGAACGCGCAGAATCCCCATGGCGGCGCGATCGGGATCGTTCTGCAGGCGCACGATCTGGTGGGCGGCGGGCATCAGTTGCGCTTCGCTGAACTCACGCCAGTCGCCCATGCCATGGACGCGGATGCGCACCCCGTCGACGAAACGGACCCCCGCCACCGCCTGCGCCGCCGCCACGAGGGAGGAGCGCACCAGGGGGGTGCCAAAGGTGAAGTTGTCGGGTGCGAAGAAGCCGGGGGCCGCCAGGGCGGTGCTCACCGCCTGAAACACTTCGCCCGCATAGGCGTCGGGGGCCACACAGAGTGAGATGTCGATGTCGATGTCGAGATACTCCGCCTCCAGCCGGCGCACATCGCGGCTCGCCAGGCGGATGCTGTTCAGCTCCCGGTCCACCCAGTGCCGTTGCGCCGCGGTGAGGGCAACGGAGCGGAGCGGATCGACGGCGACGAAATCGGTGGACCAGCTGCCCGTCCAGTGCGTCACGGCGTGGGCGCGCTGCACGAAGGCCAACCGGCCCAGAATCGCCCCGTAGTCCTCCGGGCGGACGGCGCGGCGGGGCAGGGCGCGGAAGGCCTCCGGTGCCGTGGTGCGAATCGAGGCGGCGCTCTCCTCGGGGAGGGCGTTGCTGAAGGGGAGGGGATTGGTGACCGCGGTGACCAACGTCGCCAGCCCGGGGGTCGCCAGCTGCCCGGGCGGGGGGGTCAACGCCAAGGAATCGCTGGGGATGTTGGCGAGGGGACCGGGGTCTGTGCGGTAGCGCACCCGCACCACCGCGCCATCGGCGGGACCCCGCCCGAAATCCCCCGATCCGAAGCGCAGGGTCCACCCGGAATCGGCGGCGTAATCGCGGAAGGCGAAGCTGCCGAAGCGCTGCTGATGCCGCTTCACGGTGCGCCACATCCCCGGCTCCAGGGTGAAACAGGGATCCCCCCGATCACCATCCAGGAGGTCATCGAGATAGGGGAAAGCTTCCCCCTCCTGGAATAACGAAAACAGTGCGTCGTCCTCCTGGGGCAACAGCGCCGGTGGCGGGGTTGGCGGCTCCACCTCGTGCACCTCCACATCCGGCCAGCCGTCGGGCCGGTGGCGTAACGAGGCTCCCTCCGTGGCCGCCAGACCATGGCGCAGGATGACGTCCCGCCCGGTGCCAAGGCGCTCCTGGGGGCCTTCCCGCTCAATCGCCTGGGGGAGGGCGGCCATTCGCGCCAGGAGGGTGGGGGCGAGCCCCGGGTGGCTGCTCCCCAGGGCGGTGGCGTCGCCGATGCGCAGGTACTCCACAATCCGCTCGCCGGCCATCACCTCCACCAGGTTCATGGCGACCGTCAGTCCGTCGAAGGGGAGGTCCACCGGGGTGGCCTCATCGGCGGACCAGCGGATTTCGGTGATGGGCGTGGCCGCGCCCCCCGTGAGGATCAGGGGATCGCTCCTGTCCTGGAAGTCGGTGATCGTCACGGGGATGGCGCGCCGTGGCCAGGCGGCCGACGCCGGATCGGAGAGGATCATCACCCGCTTGCCCAGCAGGAACTCCGCGCGGGTCACCCCCGTCGGAGTTTGCGCCGCCAGGGGCACGCTGGAGTGCAACATCAGGGAGGTGGCGCCATGGGGGAGGCAGTCCTGGCCGGGGTTGGGGTTGTGGGCGGGCAGGGCATTCCAGAACGGATGCACCCAGAGATCGGCCACGGTGGAGAACACCACGGGGGTTGCCGCATCGGCCTGGCCCCAGACCCGCGCGTCCGCCGGCACCACACCCCCGGCCATCGCCGTGAACAGCACAGACCCCGAGGCCGGTGAACCGCGGAACGGCCGGTAGTCGACGAGCCGGCTGTGGGCCGCGAGGCTGGCCCGCTGCGTGGCGCTGGCGAAGCGGGTCTCCCCGTCGCTGCGATCCTGCTGGTAGGCGAAGTGGTCGCCCAGGGCGGCCATCACCTCCAACATCATTGTGCCGAAGTCGGCCTCCACCGGTTCCCGCCAGTGGGGGTAGCGCAGCGCTGTGAAATCCAGGAGCACACGGCGCAGGCTGTCGAAATCCCGTGCCAGGTAATGGATATCGACATCCAGCGGGGCCTCCCCTGGGCAATCGGGCTCCGCCTGGCAATCAAAGCCGGTGGGGCAGGCCTGCTTGAAATCGAAATCCAGCGTGCTGCTGAGCGGGTCGAGCGAAGGGTGGCTGAGCACCAGGCGATAGGGCTCAAAGCCGCCTGGCTGCCCCACGTTGATTTCCAGCGCCACGCGTGTGTCGATGGCGGTGCGCACGCGCCGCCAGGCCAGCGACGCGATCGCGGCGGGTGTGCCTTCCGCCACCGTCTCGATCCGCACCGTGAGGGAGGGGGCCACCGCCACGGGGGGACCCTCGGAGGACGCTGCGCCCAGGGCGGGCACCTGGGCGGGCAGGATGATGGGTGGGGCGGTCCGATCCGGCTCGATCACAAAGAAGACGCGCAACTGCCGCTGATCCCCCGGATCGACGACTTGCACAAAATCGATGCCGGTGAGTGCCCGGACGGATTGCTGGCAGAGCGCGGCGCGGCGGCCGGGGCTTGTCATCGCAGCACCACCTCCTCGTTAAGGTAACGCCGCTCACCGTGGGCGATCACGCGGTAACAAACAATAATTTGCAGTCGCGACTCTTGCGCTTCCGCCTCCACACTCTCCACCGCGATCAGACCGGAGAGCCAGCGGCTCAGCGCTTCATAAATCATCGTTTTGGCCAGCATGGCGCTGGCGTCGGAGAGGGGGGCAAAGACCAGGCGTCGCACCCCCGCACCAAACGCCGGTCGGTTGATCCGCTCCCCCCGCGCCGTCAGCAGCACCTGGCGAATGAGCTGGCGGATGTACGCGTCGTAGTCGGAGACTTCGGCCAGGCGCCCCGCCGGCCTGTCAACCCCCATCGGGAAACGCAGGCGCCGTGCGAAGGGATCGGAATTGACCATCAGCTTGTTCCCTCTGGCATGGCGTTGTGTCCCTCAGCTCCCGCCAACCCGGGGGTCGCCGCCCAGCACCGTGACCGGGCCCGTGGCCCCGGCCGCGCCGGTCGCCACGCCAGTGCTCCCCACCCCCACGGTGGGCAGCCCATTCACCTTGACCCGGCTGTTGCCCATGGCCCAGGTTCCCGCCACCAGGGGGCCCGCGAACTGCAGGGCATCCGTGACAAGCCCCAGGGCCCCCAGGGCCGACCTGACACGGCTGTTGGTGGTCACGAAGGCGGTGGCGGGCGAACCGGCAGCGCTCACGTGGGCAGGCATGGTGACGAGCGGCTGGGCCATCTCCCCTCCCCCTACGGCCCGACCGTCAAGGCGCCGCCCATGGCATCAAAGCCCGAGGCGGACAGGGTGGCGCTGCCACCGTTGGCGCTGAATTCAATCTTTGTGCCTTCAATCTTGATGCCCTCCTGGCTGAGGGTGATCTTGGCGCCGGCGCTGCTCTCCAACAGGACCTCTCCGCTTTGATTATTTACCCTGAGCGTAAGCCCCGGGCTCCTGAGGAAAAACACATCTTCAACGGCATCGGCGGCCTCGATTTCCCCATCGCGCCAGAAGCAGCCGGCCCAGATCGGTTGGTTGAGATCGCCCGCTTCAAACTCGCACCACACCGCGCTCCCCACCGGTGGCAGGGCAAACAACCCCAGGCCGTTGGCGGCATAGGGCGCGCAGGGCATCGCCCAGACATCGCGTTCCCCGAGCACAGCGGGAACGAGCACCTTGAGACGACCACGGTTGGTGGGATCCATCGTATCGGTTACCACGCCGCGGTACTTGCCGAAGTAGCGGGAGGTCATTGCCTCAATGATGCGATCGGAATCAATCATGGGCTCACCCCGGTGGCGGCTAGGCCGTTGGCCCGTAATTTGAAGTCGATGAAATGATCGGCAGCGTTGATCACATGGATGGCGGACTTGACCTGGTAGGGCCCGGAGAGCCGCGCTCCCGCGTGGCGTACATCGATGATTTGATGGGGCAGCACCAGGAACTTGATCAGCTCCAGGGTGGTTGAGCAATCCACTTCCACAAACCAGGCGGCCTCGGTGAGTTGGGCCTGGGCGGCGAGTTCCTGCTCCACCGGGTCGGTGACCGTGGGGGCCAGCGCCTGGCGACTTTCCCGTTGCAGCCGCCCGATCGGATCCGCCGCAGGGTTCACCGGTTCATCGGGGGGCGTGCTGTCATTCTTCTGCGGATTGGGGGTATCCAGGGCCTGGGCGAATCCCCTGGCGGCGTTGGGTCGCTCGAAGTCGATGCGCGCGTCAAACTTCGTGACCGTGACGCATTGGCCAGGGGGCGGCTGGATGTCGATGGCATGGGAGGATTCGCCGTCGGCCAGCAGGATGGGGGCTGCCGGCGGGCCACCTGAGGGACGGGAAGGGGAGGATTTGAGGTGGGCGCAGATTTCATCGAGCCTTACCCCGTCGGGGCCCGCTGAGGCTTGGTATGTCAACCAGAATTCCAGATTGTTCTTGCGGGCGATATCTTCCACAAAGGCGAGATCGG
>JBIIND010000152.1:0-4883 GCA_044337665.1 Cyanobium sp. | reverse complement strand
AGCCCACAGAGGCCCCCCTCCCGGGCGGCCGCGAGCCGCTCCAGGCCCTCCAGACAGAGACGGGTGGTGGGGTGGGCGCCGGTGCCGAAGACACTGCCGGGATCAAGCCGCAGCACCAGCCGTCCGCCAGGCTCAGCCGGCGGCGCGAGCCAGGCGGGGAGGATCAGCAGCCGCTCCCCCACCGGATCGGGCCCCCAGTGGCGTTTCCAGCTGAGGCTCCAATCCTCCTCCGCCTGGAGCTGCCAGCGCAGCGGAGGCAACGACTGGCCGAAGGGCTCCCCCAGGGCCGCCAGCTCGGCGGCGAGGGACTGGCGACGCTCGGAGCACCAGTCGAGGGCCGGCAGCCAGCCCACGAGTTCCCGCTCCGCCGGAGCCTCAGGCCGGTGGCGCACCGCCAGCCGCTCAATGCCCAGGCAATCCAGCTTCCACAGCAGCGACTCCTCCAGGTCGGGCGGGATCGCCAGCTCCAGGCGCCACCAGGCCCCCTCGGAGCCAGCGCTGGAGTTGGGCGGATCCGTCCTCACGGCAGGGGATGGCGGGGGATTCGGAGGGAGAACCGGGCGGGAAGCTCAGAGGGTGACCGGGTGGGCTTCCTGGATGCCGCTGATGTCGTGGATCGAAGCCAGCAGGGTGGGGGGAATCGGGTCGTCGAGGCTCAGCACCATCACCGCATCGCCGCGCACGATGCGGCGGCCCACCTGCATCGAGGCGATGTTGACGTTGTGCTGACCGAGCAGGGAGCCCAGCTGGCCGATGATCCCCGGCATGTCCCGGTGGCGGGTGAACAGCATGTGGCGGCTCGGCGCCACGTTCACCGGGAACTCGTCGATGGTGATGATGCGCAGCTCCCCGTCGGCGAACACCGCCCCGGTGACGCTGTGGCTGCCCTTGGCGCCGCGGCAGACCAGATGCAGCGACCCGCTGGCGAAGTCGCGGCTGGCGTCGTCCTTCACCTCCAGCACATGGATGCCCCGCTCGCGGGCCTCGAGGGCGGCGTTGACGTAGTTGATGCTGTCGCCCAGGGCGGTGGAAAGCACCCCCTTGAGCGCCGCCACCACCAGGGGCTGGGACGGGTGGGCGGCGAACTCGCCCTGCAGGCGCACCTCCAGATCGCTGACCTGGCCACCGGCCATCTGGCAGACCAGCTGCCCGAGGGTCTCGGCCAGCTGGAGGTGGGGTTTGAGCTGCTCCATGAGCTCCGCGTTCAGCCCGGGGATGTTGACGGCGCTGCGGGCCGGCAGGCCCAGCAGCACATCGCGGATCTGCTCGGCGACATCGATCGCCACGTTCTCCTGGGCCTCCTCCGTGGAGGCGCCCAGATGGGGGGTGAGCACCAGCCGCTCCTTGACGGCGCGCAGAGGGGAGTCGGCCGCCAGGGGCTCCTGGGCGAACACGTCGAGGGCGGCGCCGGCGATCACCCCGGCCTCCACCGCTTGCGCGAGGGCGGCCTCATCGACGATCCCGCCGCGGGCGCAGTTCACCAGCCGGGCCGTGGGCTTCATCGTGCGCAGCAGCTCGGCGTTCACCAGGTTCTCGGTGTCGGGCGTGCGCGGCAGGTGAAGCGTGATGTAGTCGGCTTCCGCGAACAGCTGGGACAGGCTCAGCAACCGCACCTGCATCTGCTGGGCCCGCTCGGGGGAGATGAAGGGGTCATAGGCGGCCACCTCCATCCCCATCGCCCGGGCGACGCGCGCCACATGGGAGCCGATCTTGCCGAGGCCGACCACCCCGAGGGTCTTCTTGTAGAGCTCGTTGCCGACGTAGGTCTTGCGATCCCATCCCCCCGCCATCGTGCTGGCGTGGGCGTGGGGGACGTGGCGAGACAGGGAGAGCATCAGCGCCAGGGCGTGTTCGGCGGCGGCGATGGTGTTCCCCTCCGGCGAGTTCACCACCAGCACGCCACGGCGCGTGGCGGCCGGCACATCCACATTGTCGACGCCGACGCCGGCGCGGCCGATGATGCGCAGCCGATCCGCCGCCTCGATGATCGCGGCCGTCACCTGGGTGCCGGAACGAATCATCAGGGCGTCGTAGTCGCCGATGATCGCGCGCAGCTCTTCCGGCGGCAGTCCGGTGCGCACGTCGACCTGGGCGACCTGGGAGAGAATGTCGATGCCCGTCTGATCGATGGGATCGGAAACCAGAACCTTCGTCATGTCCGGCGAAATGGTGCGCTCCAGCGGGAATGGGGAGGGCGGGGCGCCCTGGGGGGCGAGCCGGAGGTGCAGTGTAGAGAGCGACCCCGTGCCGACCCCCGGAGCAGACCTGTGACCCAGAGCGTGGTGGTGGTGCTCGACGACCGCAGCCGTCTGCAGCAGTTGCGCGAAACCCTCGCCGCGCGGCAGCCGCCCCCCCTGGCGATGCTGACGATCGGAGCCGGTGAGACCCCCTTGAAAGATGTGGAGCGGCTCGACGCCATGGCCGCCCGCCGGCGCCTGCAGCGCTCCATGGTCCGCTGGCTGATCCCCTTCGGATTTCTGGCCGGGCTCACCTTCACCCAGATCACCGACCTGCACACCTTTGATTTCGCCGGACCCTGGGGCCAGCCGCTGATCGGCGGCCTGCTGGGGATGGGCTCCGGGTTCCTGGGAAGCTTCGCCGCCGCCGCCAGCGTCGGCTCCGAGCAGGATGACCGCATCCGCGCCTTGCGCAACCGCCTGGACGAGGGCTGCTGGCTGTTGCTGGTCGACCCGGCCCCCGGAACGGAGGTGCCCTGGTCGGTGCTGCAACAGGCCCGCCCCAAGGCCGTGGTGCGGCTGGGCGAGGGCTGACCCCGCGGCGAGGACCCCTGGATGCTGCCGCGTCGTGAATTGCTGCAGGGGTGCCGCCACCCCGCCGAACTGGAGTCGCTGATCGGGTTGGCCGAGCGGGTGCTGCGCACCTGGGAGCCGGCCTGGACGCCCTTCCTGGCCCCCGATCTGCGGGAGGAGGCCGAGGCCAGGCTGGCCGCCCTGAGCGAGCTGCGCTTGCACGGCGACGGGGGCCACCCCGGCGCCGAGCGCCAGAGGCTGCTGCTGCTGCGCAGCGAGACCGGGATGGACCTCCCCGATCTGGCGGCCGGGCTGGAACCGCACCTGGCGGGGCTGGAAATGGCCGGCAACTTCCTGTTCGATCCGGCCAGCGTGGAGGAGTTCCGCATCGTGCTGGTGGCGGCCGGGGCACCGGAAGGGGATCTGGGCGACCTCTGGCTGCGGGGCGACCGGGGGGCGCGGCTGATCCTCACCGCCCCGCTGGCCGCTGCCCTGGAGGGCCGCGAAGGCCTGGTGCGCAGCGTGCCGGTGCGCTTCGAGGCCCGGCCGATCGGGGAGCTGCAGCCGCCCCCGCCCCGCACCGCCCGACGCCTGACCACGGTGGAGGCCTCCTGCCGGTTGGACGCGGTGGCCTCCGCCGGCTTTGGTCTGTCCCGCAGCCGCATGGCCGAGCTGATCCGCCAGGGGGCCGTGCGGGTCGGCTGGCGGACGGTGACCAGTCCGAGCCGGGAGCTGCAGGTGGGCGAGCGGGTTCAGCTGCAGGACCGGGGGGAGCTGGAGGTCCTGGCGATCGAACCGACGAAGCGGGAACGGCTTCGCATCGCCCTGGAGCGCCGCTGAGGGGGGCCCACCACGACCTTCGGGGCCCCTGGAAAGGCCGGGGTGCCGACTGCTAAGTTCCAGACCGTCCGGGTGAGACGCCCGGTGAACCCCAGCCAGCCCACCCGGGCCAGCGGCCGGGCGATTAGCTCAGAGGTAGAGCACTACCTTGACACGGTAGGAGTCACTGGTTCGATTCCAGTATCGCCCATTCCCCAGATCCAAGGCCCAGACACCGATCCGTGAGCGATCCCACCTCCCAGCGGGCTGCCGCCACGGTGATCGTGGGCCTGGGGCGCTCCGGCATCGGCGCCGCCCGCCTGCTGCGCGAGCAGGGGCAACAGGTGCTGCTCTTCGAGAGCCGCGACAGTCCGGAGCTGCGGCAGCGGGCCGCCCAGCTGGAGGCCGAGGGCATCGGGGTGCGCCTGGCCACCCCGCTGGCCACCGAGAGCTTCGACGCCCTGCCGGAGTTGCCGGCGGCGGTCGTGGTGAGTCCGGGTATCCCCTGGGATCATCCTGTGCTCGAGCTGCTGCGCCACCGCGGGGTGGCCGTTGAGGGGGAACTGCGGGCGGCCTGGGAGGCCACCCGCGACGTGCCCTGGATCGGCATCACCGGCACCAACGGCAAGACCACCGTCACCCACCTGGTGCACCACCTCCTGAGCCACGCCGGCCTGGACGCGCCGCTCTGCGGCAATGTGGGCGTCTCGGCGGCGGAGGTGGCCCTGGCGCGCTCCCGCCCGGGCCAGGCCCGACCCGACTGGCTGGTGGTGGAGGTGAGCAGCTACCAGATCGAGCAGACGCCGCACCTGGCCCCGGCCATCGGCCTCTGGACCACCCTCACCCCCGATCACCTGGAACGCCACCGCACCCTCGACAACTACCGCGCCATCAAGCGCCGGCTGCTGGAGAACTCCCGCCTGCGCATCCTCAATGCCGACGACCCCGACCTGCGGGAACGCGCCTCCAGCTGGGGCGCGGCCGACTGGGTGACAGCCGGGCCGCGCCGGGATCTGCCGACGGGCCTCGCCCCTTTTCTCTGGGTGGAGGAGGGCTGGATTCGGGGCGGCGGCGGGCCCCTCTTCCCGGTGGATTGCCTGGCGATGCCCGGGGCCCACAACCGCCAGAACCTGCTTCTGGCCACGGCCGTGGGGGTGCGAGCCGGCCTGGATCCGGCGGGGATGGAGGCGGCCTTCCGCCGCTTCCCGGGGGTGCCCCACCGGCTGGAGCGGATCCGCGAGCGCCGCGGCGTCTGCTGGTTCAACGACAGCAAGGCCACCAATTACGACGCCGCCGCGGTGGCCCTGCACGCCC
>JBIIND010000381.1:0-4903 GCA_044337665.1 Cyanobium sp. | reverse complement strand
CGGCATGTTGATGGGGTTTACCCGTTCGGCGGTTTGCTCAAGGGAGCATGAACGAGGGCTGAGGCCTGGCTGATCAGTGGCGTTTTGCGTAGTTTTTGGGAGTTTTTCTCGGTTGGGGTTGTGGTTGGATGGTTTTTTGGTAGAGACAAAAAGCTCTAGGGTACAAGTGTTGGCATTGAAGGCAAAGCACGTTGATGGCTGAGCACCGGCCCTTATCTGTCAGGCCCCTGATGCTGCGCCGTGGTCGTCCGCAAGCGGAGCAGGGGATGCTTGGCTCCACCCTTGGCGCGATCGTGCTGCTGCTGTTCAGCTCGGCAGCGCTGGTGGCCGGCAGCCTCAACTGGCAGGCCGCCTCCAGCCGCGGCGGCGATACCGAGCAGGCCCGTGAGGCTGCCGAGTGGGGATTCAATACTTTGGTCGATAGGTTAAATCAACCCGGTAATAGCTTTCTACTCGTATCCAAGTGGTCTACGGCTAGCAGCCCCCCGAACTGGTTAGACAATGCAAGCAATCGCACCAGTTGCGGAATCACTACCGATAGCCGTGGGGCCGTTGATCGGAGCCAATTGATCAGCGGCAGTCAGACGGTGCCTGGACGCCAAGTGCGCTATCGACTCACCAATTTTGTTCCGCCTAACTATCCTAATAATACTGTACCTGCCAGCCTTCCACAAACTTGTAAAGACAACTTCGGCAATCTAGCTGGAGGCACTGTGCGTTTCACAGTGGTGGGCGAAGTGCTGCAGAACGGCAACGTGATTGCATCCCATCGCATCGTGCGGGATGCCACAGTTGATGCATTAGCGGATGCAAGTTTTGACTTAAATAAGTCGCCTGATTTTGGCGGTGTTGCTGGCGTTGCTCCTGTTACTGAATTTCCGATGACGTTTCTGGCTACGGGCGGAGCACCCGGCCTAGTTGCTCTATCGAGCGCAGACAGTACGTCAAAGAGGCCAGAGTTTCTATATGATAAAAATGATAACTTAAGGAAGGGAGGCGGCGATGATCAGGTCGAGCGCCTGTTTTGCCTATTAAGCTGCGACGGAAACGGCGATCTTGACAAGCTCAAAAATGCCGGTCCTTCTAAAAAATATACGCTTGAGGCGCTGCCCCCCACTTCATTTCAGGATAGTAGCCCCAGCAAGTTCCCAACCAAGCCTGCTGTTGCGGGTGGTTTCACAACGCCCCAAGTTCTTGGCATCACAAATGGTAATACTGGAACCGGAAACGCTAATAGATGTTTTCCGTTTACCCCAGGCACTTCTTCTTGCACTCAAAATTTAATGACTAACTTCTGCAGCAATGTCAGCTTGCCAACCCAGGCTGGCCCATTGGAAGCTGTCATCGCCTGCAGGGTCCGATTTAGTTGGACAGGATCAAATCTTACGTTTATTGTCAACAACCATCTCACAACCAGGCCTGTTGTTCTTTATTTGACAGGTGGCTCCAACGAGAGCATCTCACATAACGTCCGTGCCAACGCTACAATCAGAAATCAGCGATTTGTCAACACGAGGGCTACAGATCCCTCCAGTTGGAGCACCCTGCGAATCTACGGCGACCCCAATAACGCCTATCAGCTTCCCATCCAATCGGGAATGACCCTAGTCTCTGCACAGCAATGCAATAACAATGCTAAGCAGGAGGTTAAATTCAATACAGATGTCTCAGTGGTAGGCGCCTTCATGTGGATCCCCAAGGGCGAGATTACCTTTGAAGACTATAGCTCATCTAATGGATTTGCTTTCTATGGTGCGATCTGGACATGCAAATCAATCTTCAAGGAAAACTTTGCCATTCTCAACAGTGCCAGTCCCGATGAGGTCCGCAGGGGCATTGACAAGGCTCTTGGCTTGGTTGGTTCGGCGATCCCGGCTCGCTATGCAGTGAGGGGGGTTGAGCGCAGCCAGTGGGGAGGAGAGTAGGAATCGTGATTGCCTCCTTGCGTTCAGAAAAGTGCGTGGGCCGAGTGCATCGCTCTTCAAGCAAAGGGTTTACTCTCACAGAGATGCTCGTTGCCGTGGCGATCATGGGTATTGCCACTGGCGCAATAGTGCAGGCCTCCAATATCGCTTTTTCTGCCAGTAAAAAGAGCAATTCTGGCTCGGAAATTCAGAATGTGGTAAGCCGTGATCTCAATTGGCTGCGTTGGTATGGCAATGCCTGGAACTGCGAGGCAGGTAGTTACTCCACATGCACCACCTCATCTCCGAGCACAGTGCTTCGATATTCCACTACCCAGGCCTGCTCAACCCTTGTGGCAAACTTTCTGAAGTCTGCAGCCAGCTTCAATGCCACGGATGTACCGAGGCCGTTCGTCGTCCCCAGCACAACTGGCACTGCGCAGGAGCTTGCTGTGATCAATGGCACACCGCTCAAGCGAACCATCAGCCTTCCCAGCGGAGCTGTGGCTACAGCCCAGCCACGCAGTGTGGAGGTGATCTACAGCTATGCGGGGCAGCCTGCAGTTGAACGCTTCGCTTCCGTGCTCATCCAGGCTGGCGGCTGGTGTGATCCTGGCAAACCCACCTAAAAGCGTGAACAGGCAGTCTCCTGGTGAGGGCTTTGCGCTCTCAGAACTGATGGTCATCGTGGTGATCATCGGGATACTTGCGTCTATTAGCTCCTTTGGTTTATTCGCGAGTTCACGGCTGTGGGGCCTGCGCAGCGCCGCCATTGAATTGGCTGGCTATCTCGAAAATGCCCAGGCGGTTGCTGCTGGCAGCACCCAATCTTGCTTTCTGGCTATCACTGGGTCTGGTGATTCCCTACAGATTGGTCCCACCAATGTCGCAGGCAATGCCTGTGCCAATATCGCATCTGTGCAATTGCTTCCCATCAGTATCATCCCCCTGGGATTGAACCAGCCATCGCTCCTCTCCTTCACCTTCAATCCCCGCGGCAGTGTGGCAGCGACCCAAACCACACTGCTGTCTGCCGCTAATTCCTCCAATGTTCAGTACTGCGTTCAGGTTCTGGCTCCCTCAGGGCTCGTAGCGCTTGGTATCCAGCAGGGCAAAATCTGTAATCATGCGCAGTTCAAATAAATGCTTCCATATGGCTGCCGGCTTCACGCTGGTGGAATTGCTGGTAACGATTGGGATCGCTTCAGCGGTGACTCTGGGAATCACCGCTTTGCTCAATGCTGATCTCCGCTCCAACAGCACACTGCTGCAGTTTCAGCGCCTACGCCGTCAGGCCAGCCATGCACGACGCTTTATTGAATTAGAAGCATCTCGAGCATCCCAGCTTCAGTTTTCTCCTAACAATCCCCATTCACTTGGATTGACAGGAGTTCGCTCTGATGGCAGCACTTATTTGATTAGTTATGAGATTGTTGCTCTTGACAATGTGAACCAGTCTGGCGTTGCGTTTCGCGGCCCGTTTGTGCTGCGACGCACAGGCCCACCTTATACTGATAGCGGTGTATTGGCAGGCACGGCCAATCAGTCTCTGGTGATTCTGGACAGCCTGGAGGATTTAGAAGCATTTACGGTTCAGTCGCAGGACGGTTCAAGCCGTGGTGCCCTGGTGCGAATCGATATCAATGATGCCGATTCCACGTATAATCCGGAATTTGCGTTGTCAGTGGCAACGAGTCCTGCCCTAAGCGTGCTCTTGTCCCCCGAATCAGCGTTCATTCCCAATTGCACTGGCAAGCCTGCCGGATGCCGCAATGACGGTAAAATCCAGGAATGGGATACACGCTCTAGTGGAGCAACAATCACGCCTGTGGACACTCCAGAGCAGGTCATTGTCTATTTTAATGGCTTAAAACCAACTGCTTCCGGCACAATCCGGCGCACTGCAAGCACTAACCCTGTGGAGCCATGCATTCGCACAAGCTGCTACGTTGTGATTAATGGGTTGGGCTATACCATCAATACCCGTGTGGACAAGCTTGTTTTCACAGATGAAGTGGTTGCCGTTCCGCCATTCTGAATTCTCTCTGTGAGCTGCAAGCGCTGGCTTAGCCTCGCAATGCGAGCATAGAGCCCGTATCCTCTAAATCTTGCCAAGGCTCCTGGCGATGGGGAGCCCGATCAAGCAGCAGAGATCTGTCTTCTCTTTCCGCAAGGATGCAGCGATCAGTCTCACTTGCACCCTAGCGATCGCAATACTCAGGATCGAGCATCGTCCTCTCTCCTGATGGCGGGGGAAGCTATTACTCGCTAAGCAGAAGACCGTTCAGTGCAGCGACTTTTTAGCTCAAGAGGTGAAGTCGGCTAGATGCGACCGTCTTAACGATTGCTTCAAAAACTAGATCCATGCCTTGTACAGGCGATTGGCGGAATACTGGTACTGGTGCGGCGGGCAGCCCCGGCGTGATCACCCCGCCCAGATCTCCTCCAAGTGGAGGCAGAGGTCTGGGAACGCGGTGCCGCCCAGGCGCACTCGTGGGGCAGCAGCGGCCAGCCGAGGCGGGCGCCATTGGCCTGGTAGCTGGCCATCTTCTGGCGCAGGGCCGAGTCGATGCGGGATTTGCATCCTCCCTGATGTGTAGGAACGATCAGCCCGGTCCCTCCAGGAGCCAGTCCAGCGCAACCACGGTTTCCAACCGTTTGCTGAGTTATCCCGGGCCATAGGCAGGGTGCGCAGCAGGTTGGCCGCCTCCAGCTGGATGAACCTTGCTGCTCACACATGCCGCAACCCCGGGTCACGCATGTCAACTCGCTGTCGCTTAAGATTCAACGAGATTTGGCCCGTTAAAGCGATCCGCTGTTTACTCATTCGCTCATGTTACGTATCATCACAGTTCAAGCTTCTGCAGGCCTTGATTGCTGGCTCCCTGCTGGCTTCCTGCGGCGCTGATGGGTCTGGCGGCAAGGTCCTGCTGATGGTGGATTGCAAGTTTCAAGCCAACAAGCACGTGCACATGCATGTGGCAGAAGATCCTGGCACC
>JBIIND010000151.1:0-4906 GCA_044337665.1 Cyanobium sp. | reverse complement strand
GGTGAGCGGCGGCACCCTGGTGCGTCTGCCCCTGGAGCTGCCCTTCCGCAGCGGCGAAGCCCTCGTGGTGCACCGGGACTTCGCCGGGCATCCGGAGCTGCTGGCCCTGCGCCAGCTGCTGCTGGAGCGCCTCAGGCAATTGGCCAGGAGTCACCCCGAGCTGGCGGTGGTTCCGTGATGACCGGGTTGGTGAGGGTGCCGATTCCCTCGATCGTGATGCTCACCGTGTCGCCAGGTGCGAGCCAGCGGGGCGGATCGCTGCCCATGCCCACGCCGCTGGGGGTGCCGGTGAGGATCACGGTGCCGGGCTCCAGGGTGGTGCTGCCGGAGAGAAAGGCGATCAGCTCCGCCACCGGGAAGATCATGTCGCTGGTGGAGGCGTCCTGGCGGAGCTCGCCGCTCACCGTGGTGGTGAGGCGCAGGTTGTTGGGGTCGGCGATGGTGGCCGGGGTGGCCAGCAGCGGGCCGAGGGGGCAGAAGGTGTCGAAGGTTTTGCCACGGCACCACTGGCCGCCCCCCAGCTGCGGGCGCTTCTGCCAGTCGCGGGCGCTCACATCGTTGGCGCCGCAGTAGCCGAGCACCGCCGAGAGGGCTTCGGAGGCCGAGACGTTCTTGCAGCGGCGGCCGATCACCACCGCCAGTTCCCCCTCGTAATCCACCGTCTCGCTGGCGAGGGCCGTGGGCAGCTCGATCGGCGCATCGGGGTGCTGCACCGCGGAGGGCGCCTTCATGAACAGCACCGGCCGGGCGGGGATCGCGGAGCCGAATTCCGCCGCATGGCGCCGGTAGTTCACGCCGATGCAGAGGATCACCCGCGGCGCGAGCGGCGCCAGCAGCTGCGCCACCTCGGCAGCCTCGCCGGTGGGACGCAGGGCCGCCACACCCACCGGGTCGCCCGAGCCCTCGGCCCCGAGCGGATCGCCCTCCAGCCGCTCGCGGGAGCCGTCCGGGTGCAGCTGGGCGTGGTGGAGGGTGCCCTCGGGGTCGCGGTAGCGCAGGATCCTCATGGCGCCGGAGCGGCGGCGGGGGCGAGCTGGGCAACCATCACCCGGTGGCGGGGATCGCAGGCCTGGCGCCGCACCTCCGTGAAGCCGGCCTCGCCCAGGGCGGCGGCCAGATCAAGGCGGAAGTAGTCCTCCAGGTAGGGCTCGGTGCTCTTGAGCAGGGTGCCGATCGGCGCCGGCAGGCGGCGGATCACGGCGGATTCCGGGTCCTGGTCGACCAGGGCCACCACACCGCCGGGCCGCAGCAGCCGCGCCACCTCCGCCAGCACGGCGCGGGTGGCGGAGGCGGGCAGCTCGTGGCAGACGTACTGGAGCGTGACCAGATCGAAGCTGGCCCCCGGCAGTCCGCTGACCTCGGCGGCCGCATGGTGCCAGGCGGCGATGCGGCCATTGCCGTCGCGCACCCGGGCCACCGCCAGCATCTGGGGCGAGAGGTCGAGACCCTCCACCCGCACCGGCCCGCCGCCGTGGTCGGCCTGGCGCGCCTCCAGCCAGTCCGCCAGGGCCAGGGTGCTCACCCCCACGGAGCAGCCCAGGTCGAGGGCGTTGTGCACCGGCCCGGCCAGGCTGGGTTCGATCACCGCGAAGATCGCCGCCCGCAGGCGCGCCTGGGCCTGCTCGGGCGTAAGGGTTTCCCCCGGCCACACCCGCAGGGCCATTGAGGCGGTGGCCTGCTCCGCCTCGCAGGCCGCCGGCCAGCAGAGATTGCCCTCGGGGTAGGCGTGGAAGGGAGCCCGGTAATACGCGGGCACCGTGGTGGCCGGATCGACGCTGGCGGCCAGCAGCGGTTCGGCGGCGACCCGCAGCTCCTCGCGCCGGGCGCGCCAGGCGATGCCGTTGCGCTCGGCGGTGCGGATGATCACCCGCCGCGCCTGCCAGAACAGCACACTCCGCAGCGGCCCCACCGCCAGCACGGCGGTGATCAGGCGGCCGAGCGGGTGGCGGCTGTCGACCCAGGGGGGCGGGGTGGCGAGCGTCAAGGCAAGAAGCCCTCAGACTCCCAGTATCATTGCCCTGGGCCTCGCCGGGGGGCTGAGCGAAGCTGAGTACCCACTCCCGGAAAGCCCCCCTGGACGGCGCCACCGCTGAGTCCCTTCTGCAATTCCGCTGCGAGCGGCTGGCGGCGGTGCTCGTGGCCGCCGGCCGGGTGGTGCCCGCCCTGGAGGACGACGGGGAGGGTCGCCTGTGCGCCCGCTGGTGGCCCCTGCCCGCGGCGGAGGATCGCCCCTGGCTGGAGGCGCTGCTGGCGAGCGACGAACCCGCCGCCCAGCAACAGCTGGCCGACCAGCTGGCCGCCGCCGTGGACCGGCTGGTGCGCCAGCGGCTGCAGGCCGCCGCGGCCGGGCCGTCGGCTTCCCGTCGCCCGAAGAAAGGGGGCCTGGCCGAAGCCTGGCTGACAGCCCTCACGGGCGCCGATCCCCGGCTCCCCGCCGCCGCATCGACCAGCCCCGCCTCCGCCATCGCCGCCTGGGTGCGCCAGGGGGTGGCCCCCGGCGGCGACCTGCGGCTGGCCCTGCGCTGCCACCCCCCCGAGGACGGCCGCCGGCGCCGCTGGGCGATCGAGCTACTGCTGGGACCGGCCGCCGATCCCAGCCTGCTGCTGCCCCTGGCCGAGTTCTGGGCGGGCACCACTGTGTTTGCGGGCAGCGCCCTGGAGGGCGTGCTGCGGCAGGTGGGCCTGCTCACCCGCCTGGCTCCAGAGCTGGCGGCCCTCCTCCAGCAGCCCGCGCCCGCGGAGCTCGACCTGGAGGAGGCGGCCCTGGTGAGCCTGGTGAGCCAACGCGCCCCCCTGCTGGCGGAGGCGGGCTTCGCCCTGCTGCTGCCCAGTGGCCTGCGCCAGGCGGCGCGGCTGGGGGTGCGGGCGCGGGTGCCTGGCGCCAGGAGCAAACGCGCCGGCACCTCCGCGCCGGCGGGGGAGGGTTCCGGCCTCGATCTGTCGCGGCTGTTCCGCTTCGAATGGCAGGCGGTGCTGGGGGAGGAGGCCCTCTCCGCCGCCGACCTGGACGCCCTGCGGCGGGCCGCCGCGCTCAAACGCCCCCTGGTGCGCCTGCGGGGCCAGTGGACCCTGGTGGATGCCGCCGCCGTGGCCGGGCTGCCCCAGCTGGCGGGGCAGGAGGGGGAAGCCAGCGGCGCGGAACTGCTGCGGGGCGGGTTGGGTCTGGAGCGGTTGGGGGTGCCGCCGGAGCTGGCGGTGGCGGGGGTGGAGGCGCCAGGTGCGCTGGGCTCTTTCCTGGCGGGTGATCTGCACAGCCGGGCGGAGGCTCTGCCCACGCCGGCCGGCTTCACGGGAACCCTGCGGCCTTATCAGCAGCGGGGCCTGGGCTGGCTGGTGTTTCTGGGCCGCCTCGGCCTCGGCGCCTGCCTGGCGGACGACATGGGCCTGGGCAAGACCGCCCAGCTGATCGCCGCCCTGCTCGCCGATCCCCTGGCGGCGCCCACGGTGGTGGTGGCGCCGGTGTCGTTGCTGGGCAACTGGCAGCGGGAGCTGGCGCGCTTCGCGCCCGCCCTGCCGGTGGCGCTGCACCACGGCCCCGATCGGCCCCGCACGGCGGCGGGCCTGCGGCGCTCCCTCCAGGCCCTGGGGCCCGGCGGGGTGCTGCTCACCAGCTACGGGGTGCTGAGCCGCGACGCCGCAGCGCTGGCCGCGGTGGCCTGGGGCCGGCTGGTGTTCGACGAGGCCCAGCAGCTCAAGAATCCCCATACCGCCCTGGCCCGCGCCGCCGCTGGCCTGCGGGGCGAACGGCGCGTGGCCCTCACCGGCACCCCCGTGGAAAACCGACTGCTGGAGCTCTGGGCGCTGCTCCAGCTCCTCAATCCCGGCCTGCTCGGCAGCCTGGCCCAGTTCCGCCAACGCTTCGCCGTGCCGATCGAGCGCGATCACGACGGGGAGGCGGCCGAGCGGTTGCGGCGGTTGACGGCGCCGTTTCTGCTGCGGCGCCTGAAAAGCGATCGCTCGATTCTCCCCGACCTGCCGGGTCGCATCGAGCAGACCGAGCTGTGCCGCCTCAGCGCCGAGCAGGCCACCCTGTACCAGGCGGTGGCCGATGAATTGCTGGAGCAGGCGGAGGCGAGCGAGGGGATCACGCGCCAGGGGGTGGTGCTGGCGGGCCTCACCCGCCTCAAGCAGGTGTGCAACCATCCCGCCCATTACCTCGACGACGGTTCGGAGCTGCCGGGGCGCTCGGGCAAGCTCAGCCGCTGCGAAGAGCTGCTGGCGGCGATCCTGGAGGCCGGCGAGAAAGCGCTGATCTTCAGCCAGTACACCGCCTGGGGCGAGCGGCTGGCGGTGCATCTGGCCCGCCGCCTGGGGGTGGAGATCCTCTGGCTGCACGGCGGCCTCAGCCGCGCCCGCCGCGAGGCGCTGGTGGCGCGTTTCGGCGCGGCGCAGGGGCCGCCGGTGTTTCTGCTGTCGCTCAAGGCCGGTGGCACCGGCCTCAACCTCACCGCCGCCTCCCACGTGATCCACTACGACCGCTGGTGGAATCCGGCGGTGGAGGACCAGGCGACCGACCGCGCCCATCGCCTCGGCCAGCGGCGCACGGTGCATGCCCACAAGCTGGTGTGCACCGGCACGGTGGAGGAGAGCGTCGACGCGTTGATCCGCCGCAAGCGCGATCTGGCCGAGCGGGTGGTGGGCAGCGGCGAACAGGCCCTGAGCCAGCTGGACACGGAGGAGCTGCGGGAGCTGATCCGCCTGCGGGACCCCGGGGGCGGGCCGTGAAGGCAGGGCTTGCCGAGCAGTGGTGGTCGCGGCGGTTCACCACCGTGCTGGAGAGCTACGGGCTGGGGGCGCGGATGGAGCGCGGGCGGCGCTATGCCCGCGGCGGACGGGTGGGGGAGCTAACCGTGAAGGCGGGCCGACTGGAGGCGCGGGTGCAGGGATCGCGGGCGGTGCCCTACCG
>JBIIND010000150.1:0-4925 GCA_044337665.1 Cyanobium sp. | reverse complement strand
CAGGGTGAGTCGGCGCCGGATCAGGGGCGCGGTGGTGCGGCGAACGCCTGCCGCAGGCGGGGCAGGTCTTCACAGAAGGGGGGTCGGCCCATCTCCGCCGGGGATTCCAGCCGCTTGCCGTGGCGCCGCTGCACCGCCTGCAGCCTCCGGGTGAGGGCGCACTGGGCCGCCACCCAGCGCAGCAGCGGTTCGCGGCCGCGGGGTGGCGGGCCCAGGGCCTCCGACTCCCGCACCAGGGCGCCGAGCTCATTGGCCCAGAGCGAAAGGGTCACCGGATCGTCGGGGGGGCGACGGCCCCGGGTGAGGGACGCCTGCTCCCAGGCGCTGCGCCGGTCCGGCAGGAACAAGGCCAGCAGGGTGAAGGCGATCACGCCGCCGCCGAGGGCCAGCCAAAGGCGGCGGCGGCACCACGCCGGGGGCGGGGCTGGAGAAGGCGAAGGGGTGCCCAGGGGGATCGCCGGCGATTGCCGGCCTGCCTAGCGCCGGCCAAGCTCCCCCGGCAAGCCAGGAAGTCCAGGCGGTCGCAGGGGGGAGGATGACGTCCTTCGGAGCCCCGCGATGCTGCGCTTCGCGACCGAGTTGCTGCCCTGCCTGCTGCTCGGCCTCGGCCTGGGGCGCTGGCGGCCGGGGCTGCCGGCGCACCTGGCACCGCCCCTGGTGCACTGGGGCGTGCCGATCTCGATGGTGGGTCTGCTGCTGCGCGCCGGCCTGCATCGGGATCTGGCGCTGGCCGCCGGCCTGGCGGCGGCGGCCAGCGGCGCCGGACTGCTGCTGATCCGCCTGCTCCCGCCCCTGCGCCAGCGCCTGGGGGCGGGCACCCTGCAGCTGGGCAGTGTCATGGGCAACACCGCCTACTGGGGACTGCCGGCGTCCCTGGCCCTGCTGCCTCCCGCCGCCCTCGCCCACACCATCAGTTACGACCTGGTGGGCACCTTGGTGACCTGGGGCGTCGGCCCCCTGCTGGTGGAGGGCATCCCCGCCCGGCCGCGGCCGCTGCTGGCGGCCGCCCTGGCCAGCCCGGCCAGCCGAGGCCTGCTGCTGGCCCTGCTGGTGCAGCTCACCCCCTGGCACCAGAGCCTGGCCGCCCTGCTCTGGTGGCCGGCCCGCGCGGTGCTGTTGCTGGCGCTGACCCTGGTGGGCATGCGGCTGGGGGTGCTGCTCGCCGCCGGCCAGTCGGGGCCTGCGGGCGACTTCAGCGCCGGCCTTGCCCTGGCGATGATCGGCAAATTGCTGCTCCTTCCCTGCCTGCTGCTGCTGGTCACCAGCTGGCTGCCGGTTCCCGAGCCTGTGGGGGATGCGGTGGTGCTGCAGGCCGCAGCGCCCACGGCAATTTCCGTGCTGCTGATCGGTGAGGCCGCGGAGGCGCGGGGCCAGCGGGGGGAGGCGGCTCCAGCGGCGGCCCTGGTGCTCTGGAGCACCCTCGCAGCCCTGGTCACGGTTCCGCTGTGGGGGCTGCTGCTGACCAGGCTTCCCCCCGGCTGAGGCGCCGCAGGGTTTCGCGGGGACGCTCCCCGAACAGGGCGCGGTAATCGCGGGCGAAGTGGCCGGCGTTGTGGAAGCCCCACTGGGCGGCCAGATCCTGGACGCGCACGCTGCCGTTCTCCTGGTGCAGCAACTGGGCGTGCACCCCGTGCAGACGGCGGAGCTTGAGGTAAGCCATCGGACCCATGCCCAGGTGCTCGCGGAAGCCGCGCATCAGGCTGCGGCGGCTGCTGTACACCCGCTGGCAGAGATCCTCGAGGGTGATGGGTTGGCCGGGATTGTCACGCGCCCAGCTCTCCACGAGCTTCACCAGTTCGATGCGGGCCGGTTCGCGCTCGCGACCGGATTGGCGCTCCAGGCCGTCCACCAGGGCGTCGAGCACCAGGGGAAGCAGATCCGCCGCCAGCCGCCGCTGCTGCTCCAGGCTGGCCAGCAGCCCCGGCTTCTCCAGCGCCAGCCGGAACAGGGTGTTCAGGAAACCGCGCAGGTCCCCGAGGCGAAGGGGGTCCATTGGCACCCAGTTGTGGCGCATCAGCGGCCGCTCCAGGTCGGGGCAACCGAGTCGCTCGGCCTGCTCCAGCAACGGACCGCGGTCGATGCGCAGCAGGGCCAGGTCATAGCTCTCGGGGGTGACCAGGTGCACCTCCCGGAAGGGATCCAGCCCGTAGAACGCCTGTTCAGGGAGATCCAGTCCATGGGCCTGCAACCCCACGGGCCCGGGGCCGATCGGCGCCAGGGAGAGGCCGAAGGCGAAGCAGTGCTGGGGTTTGGCCCCGATCGCCAGCACCGGCCGCGCCAGCCTCAGCTGCAGCACCTGCAGGTGCTCCAGGGGCACCACCACCCCCTCCGCCCGGAAGGGTCCGGGGCGGATCTGCACCAGCTCCAGATCCAGGCCCACCTGCCGCAGGAGCCCCTCGAACGCTTCGATGTGGGAACAGGCGAAGCGGCGGGGAGACCAGCGGGGGGAGGCGTCGACCACGACGGGGGACTGGGCGGGCCCGGGGGCGCCAGCTTGCCACGGGGCAGCGGGCCGCGCCGCCAGGATGGGGAGGCCCAGAGTTCAGGCCCCGCCTGGCCATGGCCGGACCTCCCGCCCACTCCTCGAGCCCAGCCCTGGCCCGCCTTGGCGGCAACGCGGCCCTGCCGCTGCTGATCCTGGCGCTGCCCTGGGGGCTGGAGCTGATCGACCAGCTGCTCTTCGGCGGCCGCTTCAATCTGCCGATGGTGCGCGGTGGCCCCTTCCACGGGGTCTTGACCGCCCCCTTCAGCCATTCCGGCTTCGGCCACCTGCTGGCCAACAGCCTCTGGTTCCTGCCCCTCTCCTGGCTGGTGCTGCTGCAGGGCCGCCGCGACTATCTGGCGGTCTGGGTGGGGGTGCTGGTGGCGGCGGTCCCGGTGTGGCTGTTCTGGCCGATCGGCAGCCATGGGCTCTCCGGGGTCAACTACGGCCTGCTCGGCTACCTGCTGCTGATCGGCTGGCTGGAGAGGCGGCCGATCTCGATCGCCCTCTCGGCTTTCTGCCTGGTGGCCTACGGCGGCGTGCTGCCCAGCCTGCTCCCCTTCCTCACCCCGCCCGGGGTGAGCTGGATCGGCCATGCCTCCGGCTTCCTGGGGGGCGTGCTGGCGGCCCTGGCGATTCACCGGGAGCGCTGAGCGGTGAACCTCCTCTCCCCGCCGCTGCCCATCCCACCGCTCTCAGCCCTGGTGACCCCGGCCCTGGCCGGTCGCAGGGGCCTGCCGGGCGAGCCAGCCGCTGACAGCCGACGGCCCGAGGAGGCAATCATCACCGGCAATCCGATCTTCGCCCAGCTGGGGATAGGGGCGATCGCGGGACAGGAACTGCTGCGGGGGCGGCGCCAACTCTGGCGGCTCGACGCCCTCGCCTGCGGCTCTGCTGAGAGGCGCCGCTATGGGTAGCCGTCCGGCACAAAGAACTGCTCGTTGTGGGGCGGCCGCCGGTAGTCGCCGCTGCTCTTGCGGGGGGGGAGCTTGATCGCCTCGGGGGTCATGTCCTCGTAGGGAACCTTGCTGAGAATGTGGCGGATGCAGTTGAGCCGGGCCCGCCGCTTGTCATCGGCTTCGACGGTGAACCAGGGGGCCTCGGGGATGTTGGTGTGGGCAAACATCGCGTCCTTCGCCTGGGAGAACTCCACCCAGCGGTCCCTGGATTCCAGGTCCATCGGGCTGAGCTTCCAGCGGCGGGCCGGATCCTTCAGCCGCGAGCGGAAGCGCGCCTCCTGTTCCTCGTCGCTCACGGAAAACCAGTACTTGAGCAGGGTGATGCCGCTGCGCACCAGCATCCGCTCGAACTCCGGACAGGACTGATAGAACTCCTCCACCTGCGCCGGCGTGCAGAAGCCCATCACCTTCTCCACCCCGGCCCTGTTGTACCAGCTGCGGTCGAACAGCACGATCTCCCCGGCGGAGGGGAAGTTCTCGACGTAGCGCTGGAAGTACCACTGCGTCTTCTGCTGGTCGGAGGGCGTTCCCAGGGCCACCACGTTGCAGCCGCGGGGATTGAGGGGCTCGGTGACCCGCTTGATCGTGCCCCCCTTGCCGGCGGCGTCGCGGCCCTCGAACACCAGGATCAGCCGATAGCCGACGTGCTTGACCCAGTACTGCATCTTGACCAGCTCAATCTGCAGGCGGGCCAGCTCCTTTTCGTACAGCTTGCGGTCGAGCTTCTGGGGTTTGCCCTCCCCGGGTTCCTGCAGATCCTCCAGCAGGGTGGAGGGTCGATAGAGGTCAGAGTCGTTCTCAGAGGCCCCCTCCGGCAGGGGAAATTCCTCCACCGGCGCTGGGTCACTGCGGTGGCGGTGCTTGGCTTTGCCCATGGCGAAAGACTGGGGTAGACCTCCGGTCTGGCAGCCGGAATGGCCGCCGACGGCAGCCGCCGTGACCGGGCTGGAAAGTTCAGGAATTTCTTCTGCTGGTCCCGGCGCCGCGGCAAGGGGGTCAAGCGACAGCCAGGAGCGTGGTGGCGGCGGGAGCCCACTGGGCGATGCGTTGCTCAATCCGGACGAGCTGATAGCGGGTCTGCTCGTTGGGGCTGCGGTCGTACTGGTCGCGGAGTGCCGTGAGCTGCGCTTCGAACGCGTGGAGGACGGGGTGGTCGTTGTGCATGGACAGAACCGATATGGCTGCGCAATCGGGCGCCGGGCGGCGCGGGCAGCTTACGGCAAAATCTTAAACGAATCAGGAGATTGCCCGTCCGCCCGGTGCCCGTCTCCACACGCCGCGGCGGCAAGCCCTGTCTGGATAGCTTGAAACCATGGACCTGACGCCTTACCTCGCCAGCCTCGAGGGAGCCACCCTCGATGAGGTGCTGCTCTCCGTGGCGGTGCAGGGGAAGGTGGCGATCGCCATGAAGGGCCGCTTCCTGCTACGGGCGGTCTGCGAGAGCTTCCAGGACCGCAGCCGCATCGGCTGCGCCGTCACCGACG
>JBIIND010000149.1:0-4932 GCA_044337665.1 Cyanobium sp. | reverse complement strand
CCCCGCCCCGGCACCCGGACCAGTTCCTCTTTTAGGATCTCTTGCGGCATTCGGTTACAGCAGAAAGCTAAGGAAAAAGATTGTCTCTCATCGCATCAATCTCAACATGAACATGTGAGAGAACGTTCACAAGCACAAAGCACGTGCTAATTAGCTAGGTCTACCCGAGTGGTTTCTTTGTCTTAAGTTGTTCCTTTCGTTAAAACGGCTTACACGCTGGTTTTACTATCTAGGCGATGCCCATCTTTCCCTCTTTGTCTGCTAATCTATTTTTGCGTTGCTTCGTAGGTAGATACGTCGTGCTGGTTTCCAGTCTGGTCTATATAGCCAGTGATTCTGGACATGAACTTTAGTGCCCAGCTTACGATGCCTTGACCTCCTGGTCCAATGCATAGACCTTGATTGCAAGGGTCTTGAATAATCTCTAAATTCTTGCTTACTCCCAAGAAATGGTGAACATGGCCAGCTGCCTCCTGTAATCTATCCCCCTACCCTTTGTGTTCCCACGTCTCCACGCCGGATGTGACTTCCCTGGCCGAAGGGTCTTGATTCGCACCAAGCGCTCCACCTGGATCTCTCACCATCAGGGAAGCCCTTTCTGGATTGATGTTTGTGTTGTGGAGTTCCGGCGGGCCCCAGCCGAAGGCCGCGCCATCAGCGCGATTCCACCCGCCGAGCGACGGGCGGCCCTGGAATCGATCGTCAGACAGGAGTAATCGATCGATTGCGAAGCACTGCTCCCCGAAGCGGCCCGCCAGCGGGGCAGCGAGGCCTTCCGGGCGGCGGTGGCCGCCTACTTCAAGGACGCCTACCGCGAGGCCGGCGGCCGCGTCGATGTGGGCTTTGCCGATGGGGTGATCGAGGTGGCCTGGGAGCCCCAGGCGAACCAGCTGCCGGCCAGCGCCACCATCGCGGGACACCTGTCTGGCGTCAAGGCGCCACCGTCCTGCCTACATCCCGCCGGAACCCCTGGACCACCTGCAGGGGCTCGACCTGCTGGAGCTCACCGGATCGCAGTCCAAGGCCGCCCGTGCCCTGGCGATGGACCAGAGCCCCGTCTGCCGCAGCGCCGTGCTGATGGGCGAGCAGTTCCGGCTTCAGCCACAGCGCGGCACCGGAGTCCTGCGTTACGGCAGCAACGGGAGCCTGGAGCGGATGTCGGTTCCCGACTGTGCGAGGCGATGGGCCTGATCGAGCAGCACAACAGCAAGCTCGCCGGGGTGCTGCCGCGCGACTACAACCTGTTCACGCCGCAGCTGCTCAAGGAGCTGCTCAAGCGCATCTCCGAAATCCCCACCGATCTGGAGTTCGATGCCTTCGGGCGGATCTATGAGTACTTCCTGGGGGAGTTCGCCCGCAGCGAGGGACAGAAGGGCGGCGAGTTCTTTACGCCGTCGGCCCTGGTGGTGCTGATCACCGAGATCCTGGAACCCTATGCCGGGCGGCTGCTGGATCCGGCCTGCGGTTCCGGCGGCATGTTCGTGCAGAGCGCCCGCTTCGTGAAGGCGCACCGCGGCAATCCGGCTGGCGACCTGGCGATCTGCGGCGTGGAGAAGACCGACGAAACCGGCCGGCTGTGTCGCATGAACCTCGCGGTGCACGGCCTGGAAGGTCGCATCTCCCACGGCGGAGACATGAACAGCTACTACGAAGATCCGCACAAGTCAGTAGGTGCCTTCGACTTCGTGATGGCCAATCCGCCGTTCAATGTGAACGCGGTGGACATGGCCAAGCTCAGTACTGCTATCGGCCCCGGCCGGCGCTTTCCATTCGGTAAGCCAAGCGTCGACAACGCCAACTACCTATGGATCCAGCTGTTCTATTCCTCGCTGAGCGAGAAGGGACGCTCCGGTTTCGTGATGGCGAACTCCGCTTCCGACGCCCGAGGCTCCGAGCAGGCGATCCGCCAGCAGCTGATCGAAGCGAAGGCTGTGGATGTGATGGTAGCTGTGGGCCCGAATATGTTCTACACGGTGACGTTGCCCTGCACGCCGTGGTTCTTCGATCGCGGCAAGATCGGCACGGAGCGAGAGACCACGCTGCTGTTCCTCGATGCCCGCCATCTCTACCGCCAGATCGACCGGGCCCATCGCGACTGGAGCGAAGCCCAGATCGGCTTCCTGGCCAACATCGTGCGCTTATACCGCGGCGCAGCGCTGGACGTGACCCTCGGCGGCGAGGAGGCGCAGCGCTGGATCGAGACCTATTTCGGGGCCGATCCCGACGCAGCCTCCGGCCCCCCGCCCGCCTATCGCGACATCGCCGGCCTGTGCAAGGCGGCCACACTCGACGCGATCGAAGCTCAGGGCTGGAGCCTCAACCCCGACCGCTATGTGGGCGTGGCGGCGGGGGAAGATCTCAGCGATGAGGATTTCAAGGAGCAGCTGGAGAAGCTGCAGGAGGAACTGGAGGGGCTGAATGCGAAGGCGCGGGAGCTGGAGGCGACGATCGCCATGAATGTGGCGGGGATTCTGGGGGTTGAGTGAAGGGACCCCACCACACCCCACAGCTCCAGTTAGATTGTCCTTCATATCTGCCACGTGCCCGACCACGTGGCCGGACGCCTGGAGCTGCTGGCCAACCGAGCTGGATTGCCGTTGAGCACCTTTGCCCTGCAGGAGCTCAGCGAAGCAGCTCGCCGTGCCGACAATGCCGACCTTCTCCAGGCGCTGCCCTCGGCGGATCTCAACCCGGGTGAGATTCTTGAAGCTCTGCGCCAGAGCCGCGCTGAACCGTGATGGTGGTGCTGGACGCCTCCGTGCTGGTGGATGCGCTGCTGATCGATACGGCCGATGCCCGCGCCGCCCGGTCTCCTTTGCGGCGTGGAGCTGATCTCTGGGAACGCGCCGGGTTGAGGTTGTTCTGTTGAGGCGGCACGGGGCGGCATGGTGGCCAGCGGAGAAAGGTAACCATGGCTCCCTTTCGCCTGGGCTTTCGGGTCTGCGATCGCCGCTACCCCTTGCTCTGGAGCCAGAGCGGCCAACCGGGCGGCCGCTGGAACCGGCCGGGTGATCCGCCGCGCCAATACCTCGCCAGCTCCCCGTTGGTGGCCTGGGCGGAATGGCTGCACCATCAGGTGATCCACGATCCAGAGGATCTGGAGGGCGTGGCTGCCGCCCTGTGGGCGGTGCTGATTCCACCGGACTGGGACTGGGGACGTTGCCGCTGGTGGACCTCCCGGAGACGGTGCTGCTGGTGTTGCAGCCCTATGCCGTGGAGGCGTGAGATGAGAGGGGCCGTTTCCGTGACCGGCCGGTCGTGAGGGAATCCTGGAGGCGTGAGCGGCTGGCGCCGTTCTGCGTAACGGAACTATGGTGGGATCATGATCCGGTCGTTCCGATGCGCCGACACCGAAACGCTGGCCAAGGGTTGGGAGGTGCCCCGCTTCCAGGCGTTCGAGCGGGTGGCGCGGCGCAAACTGCTGCGGGGAGATCGGGCCGGCCAGTACAGCATCCGTATCAATGACCAGTTCCGGCTCTGCTTTTGCTGGAGCGACAGCGGCCCGGAAGACGTCGAAATCGTCGATTACCACTGAACCAGCCCCATGAACAGTCTCGCTCCCATCACCCCCGGTGAACTGCTCCAGGAAGAGTTCCTCGAACCGTTGGGCATCAGTCAGTACCGCCTGGCCAAGGCCATCGACGTGCCCGCCTCCCGCATCAGCGAGATCATCAGCGGCCAGCGGGCGATCACGGCCGACACCGATCTGCGCCTCTGTCGTGTGCTGGGGCTCAGTCCGGGGTATTGGTTACGTGCGCAGGCCGCCCACGACACGGAGGTCGCCAGTGCAGAGCTGGCCGAGGAGCTGGAACGGATCCAGCCGTTGGTGCGTAGCTGAGGCCATGGCATCTCCACCCGGCCGCGGCAATGTCAACGAAGCCCTGCTGCGTCAGCTGGCTGACGAGATCCGCAAGGAGATCCCCGAAGCCGAGGTGCGACTGTTCGGCTCGCGTGCCCGTGGCGAGGCGAGGCCGGATTCTGATATCGATCTGCTGATCACGGTGACGGACGATTGGCTTGCCGATCACAACCGTTTCGAGGTGCTCGACCGTCTGCGCTGGCGCCTGAGCGAGCCACGCCAACCGGTGGATCTGCTGCTGTTCTCACGCTCGCAGGTGGAGCACCGGCGGCAGCTACGCAGCAGTGTGGTGCATCAGGCCTACACCCATGGGCGGCGCCTCGATGGCTGAAGCGGATGCCCTCGCTCTGGTGGCCATCGCACGCCGCGACCTGAAAGCTGCGCAGGGAATGACCGATCCCACTTCATTTCACGAAGCGGTGTGGGGCTTCCAGGTGCAGCAAACGATCGAGAAGGCTCTTAAAGCCTGGCTCTATCTCACAGGCGTGCAGCCTCCATTCACCCACGATCTGGTCGCCCTGTTGAAGTTGCTCGATCAGGCCGGCCTCGACATTGCTCCTTATCGCGATCTCACCCGCTTCACCGACTTCGCCGTTCAGATCCGCTACGACGATCAGCCCGGGCTCCAGAACCTCGACCGCGCCAACTGGAACGACCGGGCCGATGCTCTGGTGACCGCGATCGAAGCGCTGCTCCCACCCCCACCCTCACCATGACCCCCGCCACCCTCGCCGACTGGACCACGCCCCGGCCCCTCGCCCTGCCCGATCTGGGCCCGGGGATCGGGCCTGAGCAGCGCGAGGCGTTGAAGACAGCCCTGCAGACCATCGCCGCCGACCCCACCGTGCAGGCGCTGGTGCTGTTCGGCTCCCGCGCCACGGGCAGCGCCCGGCCCGATTCCGATGTGGACCTGCTGGTGGTGGAGCGCACGCCCCACCTGGAGGGCGAGGCGAACCTGGCCAGCTGGTGGCGCCACTTCGCGCCGCTCAAGCCGCTGCGGCTGCCGGTGGACCTGATCGTGAGCGGCAGCGCCGACGCCGCCCGCCTGGCCGGGTCCCGCTGGCATGTGATCA